>LJUQ01000142.1 GCA_001304505.1 Bacteroides sp. SM23_62_1 | reverse complement strand
ATATGGTGGTGTGATCAACATCATAACCAAAAAACAAAAAAATGACGGGATTCAGGCAAATGGCAGAGTGATGTATGGTTCATATAATACACAGAAATATATGGCCAGTGCCGGATTCAAAAACAAAGGATTTAGTTTTTTTGCAAGTTTAAATCATGACAGGACTGACGGACATCGCGATTCATCTGATTTCAGTATCATAAATGGTTATATCAAGTCAGGTTATGAATTTAATAAAAACCTCAGATTATTTACTGACATAGGTGTTGCACGGTTTGAAGCAGCTGATCCAGGACCTGTTGGTGGTTTTGCGGGTGAAAGAATTGACATACTACGTGGTAAAGCTGCACTATCACTGGAAAATAATTTATCCAGGATACAGGGTGCCTTGAAAATCTATTACAATTTTGGTGACCATGAAATCAGTGATGGGTGGCATTCAAATGATGTGATGTATGGACTCATGGTTTACCAGGGATTCAGCTTATTTGATGGAAATACCATCACTGCAGGGTATGATTATATGCAATACGGGGGCAGGGGAAGTCCCATAACAACAGTTCTTCGGGATGAGAAGGGTAATGTAATTATGCCGCCTCAGTTTGTCATATCTGAACTAAATGACCGGTGGATCGATATGTCAAACAATGCTCTTTATGCTATTATTCAGCAGAAGTTTTTCAAAAACTTCATCCTGAATGCAGGAATTCGTTATGATATGAATGGGACTTATGGCAGTGAGTGGATACCCCAGGTAGGCCTGGCATGGCATATGACGATCAGTTCAACGCTGAAAGGCTCTGTTTCAAAGGGATACAGACCACCCTCCATCCGGGAATTGTATTTATTTCCGCCAGCCAACGAGAAATTATTGGCGGAACGCATGATAAATTATGAACTGGGCTGGACGCAGTATATGTTCAAAAGTAAAATGAAAACTGAATTAACAGGATTCATCAGTGCAGGTGATAACATGATTGTAATGGTTCCGCCGGCCCCGCCGCCACCTCCACAATATAAAAATACCGGGATTTTTACCAACAGGGGCCTGGAGTTTTCATGTGATTATCAGGCCACCCGTTACCTAAAGTTTCATTCAAATTACACTTATATTAATATGAAAAAACCTCTTCAGGCAACTCCGGAACATAATCTTTATTTTTCAACGTCATATAAGCTTAAAAACAAACTCTCTTTCAATTTAAAACTTCAAAATATTTTTAACCTCTATGGGGAAAAAGATGGGGAAATTGATATTATTGAAAAAGGTTATCATCTTCTGGGTATCAGGATTGGATACAGGTTGAACAGGTATCTGGACTTTTTCGTGAGTGGGGAAAACCTGCTAAACCAGGAATACCAGATCAATAATGGTTATCCGATGCCTGGAATAACTGTTTTTGGAGGAGTGAACCTAAAGTATGATAAAAATATACAGAAACGCCAATGAGACCGAATAAATTTTTCCTGGCATTTTTTATCCTGAATATTTTTTCTCTTCAGTTTGCTTTTTCTCATTATAAAGCCAAATACCATGTTATCATTGACACAGATGGTGGGATTGATGATTTCAGGGCAATCTGTATGATTCTTGCAAATCCTGAAATTGAGGTCATTGGAATAGTTACCACAGATGGAGTGCTGGCGCCGGAAGAAACCTGTTACAGATTAATTAGTTTACTTCAAAGTTTTGGTCATGAAGGGATTCCAGTCGCAGCAGGTAAAAAAAATTTGGAAAATCCTCCTGAATTCCGGGCATTTGCAGGCAGCCTGTTATGGGGACAGCAAAGGATTTCATCCATAGATAATGGATTAACCGCAGTTGAATTAATTATTCAGGAAACTGAACTGGAAGAGATGCCTGTTGAATATATTGCTTTGGGACCTTTGACAAATTTGGCAGAAGCACTGGCAAATAATGCCGGACTGTTGCATGAGTTCGGGAAGATTTACTGGTATGATAAAAGTTTTGAAGAACACGGATTGAATTATAGCCTGAATCCAATAGCAGCAGAGAAAATTATAAATTCTTCCCTGGAATTGGAAATCATAAATGCTGGTCCGGAAAATCCCGGATTTGACAAATCATTTATTTCGGCATTGGATACAATTTTTTCAGATTATGCACATGCCATCCAGGATTTTTACAGGATTAACAGACCGGTGTTGCAGGATCATTTTATGGGTATATCCCTGGCAGATGATTGTATTCCACTTTACCTGGCTTTTCCGGATCAATTTAACCGAAAAACTTTAGAGGATGATGAAGGTAAAGCTCTTGTTATGCCCATCCCGGAAAGGGATTTGCAGTCATATATGCTTGCCATACTCGATTGTGACAAAGAAGATAAAAGCATTCTTTTCAAGACATTTCCGGTATCACCCGGCTTATTTGAAAATGATCTGTCACCATCGGTTGGACAGATGATTCAAAGTCATGGATTGAAAGAGTGGAAAATAATGGTTCTTACGAATGAGTTTCATGAACACCTTGGTATCTATTCAATCGTCGGTGCAAAAATGGGATTACGCGCAAGGGAATATTTCCGGGTTGGAATTGACGAACTGACAATCAAAAGCCTTGCAGGAAGTACTCCTCCTGTCAGCTGCCTGAATGATGGACTGCAGGTGAGCACCGGGGCCACCCTTGGTCACGGGACAATATCTGTTGGTGATTCTGATCCTTCTCCTGCAGCGATTTTTACCTTTAAAAACAGGGCAATCATGATTGAACTTAAGGAAAATATCAAAGCACAGATCATGAATGATGTTCAATCTGCAGTCAGGGCCCACGGTATCAATACACCCGGGTACTGGCAGGCAATTCGTCAGCTGGCCATACGATACTGGCTGGAACTGGACAGGGGGGAGATTTTTGAAATAAGGGTCCCGACACTCCCTCATCCTCAACCTCAACCTCAACCTTAGCCTCAGCCTTCTTCTCCCAGCTCACAACTTTCAAGCTTCTTCAATCACCTCAAATCCCATTAAATCTGCCAGATTATTAACAGGTTTTTTAAGGTCTCCGTAGAAGGTGACCCGGTGCCAGCTCCATTCATCCCAGTAATTCAAGAGTTTATTGATATCTCCTTTTACCTCAACAGCCAGTTTGGTACGGCAGGCTTTATCTTCATCAACATTTTCTACGGATACTCCCTGGTGGAAAATGATTTGTTTCTTTGCATGGTCAAACAGGATGGTTGTTGTCATCTCCCCCAGCGGGAGTAATGACCTGTTGCAGGCTCCTTTGCGGTCTTCCGAGTGATTCCTGATGTGATAAGGGTTTGCCGGGCCATCCGGTCCGAACATCCTGTTCGGTGCCACACAATGCGCATAAATGATCTGGTTTTTAGATGTGTCAATTACCGGATCAGAGATGAATCCGGGTCTTCCTGCAAGATATGTCATGATCAGCTTAGTCATGGTACACCGCTGGTCAGCTTCACAGGCACCAACCAATCCATCATTATCCAGCTGCATGAATCCAAGGCAGGGATAGGCTTCAACCATTTGCCCGCTGTAAATCCCCCCCAGGCAATTAATGGTAATGGCCTGAGCATCTCGCTCTTCCATCAGCTTCAGCATGGAAAGGTACATGGCTGCTGATCTGATGATTTCCTCTTTTGTAGGTTCAATTATTTCAGCCGCTTCATTCATCCATTTTGCAGCAACCTGAGCAGCAACATCCTGTTTTATACTGTTGTATGCCTCATTTATTTCATCAAAATCAACCGGCAGAACCTTTGTTCCATATACGTTCTGAATCATCAGATCTGCATTACTACCTACCACCAGGATAGTTGAAGCCTTCAGCTTTTTCATGCAGGTGAAACAATTCACGGCATCAACGAGGTCCTGATAGTCACTGGACGATACTGCCAGCACCGGATGACCCTCCCGCCTTGCCCATGCATAACTTGTCAGGAATTCACCCGATCCTGCATAAAGATTATCGGCAATAATTGTTGGTATGCCGGAGGCAGATATGGTTTCAGTGAGATTTCCCCATAAACACCCCGCAAGATAAACAATGTATCCATCCAGATCCTGGTCCATAGCGAGGATCTTCTTTCCCTCATCCTCTGTTCCTACCATTGTTTTATAAGACATCAATTCAACACCGGGACATCCTGTTTCCAGTATTTGTTGCACCTCCTTGATATGTCCCTCAAAATCATAATGTATGTTTGGCCAGTTAGGTTGGTTGGGATCCGGATACCCGTAAATGATCCGGACCTTTGCTTTGTCCTTCGGAATATTTGGACTGAACACCTTTTGACCGCCTGCCCATAGTGGGAGATAAGGGATTAATATGGTTCCGGCAGCACAGGTTGAACAATTCCCGATAAATTTTCGACGGGATATAAGCTTGAGTACATTGGCTGGGGTTTTCATAAGATCAGTTTTAGGCATTATTTTAATCCAATTAAAATTGTTTCATTGACAGGACTACCAGTAATGTTTTTATCCGGGTAAACCTCTCCAGATCAAGATACTGTTATTCCAATCAGTTCCAGTGCTCTGACAGCCCTCCTGGTGTCGTTTTTCCTGATCAGGAAATGGTCCCTGGAATATGCTGAGATCGCCATAATGGGAATTCCTTTTTCAGCAAGGCATCCCGAAATCTTTGACAGAATACCTATCGTATCCATAGGAAATATAATATCCAGGGTAATGATTTTCCAGTTCTTTTCAGACTCCTTTATTGGTATATCCTTCAGCCTGTTTTGATCAATAATTACAGTTGTTTCATCTTTGTCTTTAATAACACAAAAAGCACTATTGGGAATCTTATCAGACTTGATAATTGCGAAAGATTCTTTCCATAAATATGCTTTTGCGTTGATTAATAAATCTTCAGGATTCATAAGGATAATTTCAGAAGGGAAATTATTTTATATATTTCACTTAGAAAATTACTAAATAATTGGCTAATTATTCGGATTTATTTTTGGACCTTTAGTAATTTCTTGCAGATCAGCCTCAGGCTGACAATTTTTGCGCAGATTTCAAAACAGATTCATACAGATTATAAATTATGTGGGAGCAGATCTGCAAAAATTATTGGTATAATCTGCAATAATCTGTGAGAGCTGATTTAAAAGAATCGATATGAAATCGTATCCAAATAATAATTGAAAATTTATTATTAACAAATAAATAAACAAGCCTGTCATGAAATCCTTTAATGATCGACTCATTCAAATTTTGCCGCTGTTTATATTATTCCTTCTGATATTTAACCAGTGCAATGTAGATAATACATCTTTATACAACCGAATAAGGGATCATGCGGACCAGGTCAACGTGATTGATGCCCATGAGCATCAACACTGGCCGGAAGAATATGGTGATCACCAATTTACTTTTTATAACCTGTTAGCTGCAAGTTATTTATCTGCCGATGTTTATTCAGCCGGAGCAGCTGGATTTGACTGGTATGCGATGGACACACTTAGCATGGATACGTTATGGGCAATGTATGGTGAGGCACTTGATAATACAAGGGGCACCAGTTATTACAGTCATTTTGTGAAAGGTTTTCAGAAGTTGTATGGTTTCAGTGACCTCTATTTCACCGGAGAAAACCTGGCAGCTCTTTCCCCACAGATTGAAGAGAATTATAAGGATTACAGAACATGGTTTGATGAAGCTTTTCATCAAGCCGGTTTTGAATTAATGTTCCTCGACCAGTACTGGAAACCATTCAATACGGAAATTGATGAGAGGTATTTCGCACTGGTTTTTCATATCAATCCACTTGTCTCTGCATCAAGCCGTAAACCGGAAAAAGGATCAGAACCGAATCAATTTTATAAGGAAGCACGGGCTGCCGGATATGAAATCAACGACCTGGATGATTATCTTGCATTCTGTGATCATCTCTTTAAAAAGAATATTGAAAATCGTGCTGTATGCCTGAAGAATTCACAGGCATATTCCCGGACCCTCTTATATGAAAATGTATCCTACGACGAGGCCAGCAATTTATTTGAGAAACCTTCATCCCGGCTAACTCCTGCTGAAGCCAAAAAGATAGAGGATTTTATATTTCACTGGATCATTAAAAAATCAATCGAATATGATCTCCCAATCCAGATCCATACCGGTTATCTGGCAGGTAATGGTAATATGCTTGACAATGGCAAACCTGTTAAGCTGAATAATCTCTTCCTGCTGTATCCGGAAGCTAAATTCATTTTATTTCATGGCGGTTACCCGTGGACAGGTGAATATGCTGCACTTGGCAAGATGTTCAGGAATGTATACCTTGATATAGTCTGGCTGCCGCAGATATCCCGCGAAGAGGCTGTTCATGCACTGGATGAGATGTTTGATTGTGTACCCTATAATAAATTTTTCTGGGGAGGAGACTGCGGATTTATTGAAGAGTCGACAGGTTCACTGGAATATGGAAAAGATGTGGTGGCAGAGGTCTTGTCAAAAAGAATTGAAAGAGGATTGCTTACCGAAGATGTAGCACTGGATATTATCAATAAAATTTTCCGCGAAAATGCCATTGAGGTTTTTCAGCTGGAAGAAAAGCTGGGAAGGTCTTTTTAGCATAAAAATTATGTCCTGGATATGTCAAAGGATTCCAGATATTAAATCCTGGTACCTCAAACCTTTTATATCGTAACTTCAGTACAGAATATATACGTCTGCCTGCCGGTGTGATCAAATTTACCGAATGTGCTGGCTATAATATGCATTAGTCCCGGGTGCAGCAAGTTATTTATACTCAGGACCCTGAACTTCTCAGAGTTTATAAGAATGATTATTATCCTCAAAAGTTCTGCTACTCTGTCAGTCTTCAGAGAAAACAGAAAATGATCCTATGGAACCCTTGTAAATGTTACATTTACCTTTCCGGTCTGAAAGTTGATTCCTGATGGCAGCACTTCTCCCAGGGGATATGCAGTATCAATAGGTAAAGGGAAGTTTTCAACAGAACCGGAAATGGAAGTTTCCGTAATGATCACATTGATAATTTCCAGGGCAAGTGTACGGGGATTACTGATGTTCAGGGTGAATGTAGTTCGATCAGAACTGATTACCCATGTTCCCATCTGTGATTCATTGGTTTCAGTCAGGCAAACATAGTAGCTTGTACCATTTTCCCTGAATTCAATGGCCGCATTTGTAGAATCATCACACGGAGCTGCACCTAGCAATCCCTCCGAGACAAAGATTGATGCATCGGAGCCGGAACTGAAGGTCACTAAATAATCCTGGACAACTATATCCACCGATTCACCGAAGGTTGCTCCGGAAAAAACATAGGTTCCGACAAGCGGATCCGGTTCATCACCATCGTTCTTGTCACATGAAGTAATGATAAATGGGATAATCAATATGGCAAGAAGAAGTAATGGTTCATGTCTGATAAAAGTTTTCAATTTCATAATGGATTGAATTTAAATGTATTACTAAAATGTAATATCTGTTTCGCTTTTAACTTCATGCAATATTTCACAGACTGTTGTCGCAGGAATACCAGATACAATCATTTGTTTCATTATGTCTGAGAAAAACTATCGTATAAATCTGCATAATACTCTCCAGCCTGAAGATGATCTGCGAAAACCTGAAAGCTCTGCTAAATATACTAAATCAAGACAATTATATGCAAAAGCTAAATATATGAATATTCATTAAAAGAATATATAATGCCTTTCTTTTTTAATCATTATCCATATTGTATATAAATACTTTGAAAAGGAACGTAATATTCAATTGAAGTGAACGGAACGGGTGGAATAAGATCGCAATGGGGCTGTGTCACAACTACTTTTTCATTTAAAAAAGGTAAAAATCATGTATAATGGGATTCATAACTTCACCCCATCCCCTATCCCCTTCCCCTGAAGTGGGAAGGGGAACAGAAACCGCCTCCAGCCTCCCCCTTTTAGGGGAGAGGTGTGGAGGGGGGTGAAATGATATTATAGCTTTTTAATGAAGTTGTGACATAGTACCCAACTTCCTTGTTTGGTCTTTACATATTCACACCTCACTACCCATACCTGCCAGGAACCAGGAATCCGAATTTCTGCAATCCGCCTCAGGCGGATTGCCTGTTATTCGGCACAGGAACCAGCAATCATTCCCCATCATTCCATTCTTCCATACTGATTTTTATGAATCGTTGACATTCATTACCTTAGTATTTAATATTGTAATGAACCGAGGTTAATTAATAATAAATCCTTATTTTTCCCGGCTGAAAGCTATTGAAGTTTTATGAAATTTTATCCAATACGGTTTTGTATTCTGCTATTTGCTCTGACTATTAACTGTTTTTTTGTTGTTGGACAGGTTTCGACTGTAGCAGGATCGGTGCTGGCCAGGGAAAATGGTGAACCTCTTATTGGAGTTAATATCACTATTAAGGATCAGCTGGTGGGAACGATTACGGATACAAAAGGTAACTTTGAACTTACCACTCAGACTCCACTTCCATTTTACGTTATTATATCTATCCTGGGCTACCAGAGTCAGGAATTTGAGATTACTGAGGCGCATACAAGGCTGGATGTTCAGCTCGAAGAACAGGTTTATCTGGGACAAGAAGTTATCGTTTCAGCATCAAGGATTTCTGAAAACATTATGAAATCACCGGTAAGTATTGAAAAAATGAACGGGCTGGAGATCCAGCAATCATCGACAGCAAATTTTTATGATGGATTGTATACGCTGAAAGGTGTTGATATGAGTGTTCACAGCCTGACTTTCCGGCTGCCTAATACACGTGGATTCACAGGTGAGACAAATTACAGGATGAACCAGATCATTGATGGAGTTGAGAACATACCACCAGGGCTCAGCTTCAGTGCCGGTAATATTTTTGGGTTATCCGAGCTGGATGTCAAAAGCATTGAACTCCTTGTGGGAGCATCATCGGCTCTGTATGGTCCGGGAGGTATGAATGGAACCCTGATCATGATGAGCAAGGATCCTTATGATTACCAGGGTTTCAGCTTTTCAACCCAGGCAGGGATTATGAATGTGAGTGGCAATCATGGGGCTGGAGCGACCCCAATGGGTGACTTTAACTTCAGGTATGCTAAGGCATTTAATAACAAGCTGGCTTTTAAAATCAAAGCCGGTTATCTGAGGGCAACCGACTGGATTGCTTATGATATGCGTGACCGGAATAATCTTGATAATCCTCATAGTACCCGTGTAAATAATCCGGGGTATGATGGTGTTAATGTTTATGGAGATGATATCATCGTTCCTGTTAATCTGAAAGATGTGGCACCACAGGTTGCTGCCGGTGTTGCTGAATCACAGGGCCTGGTGCCTGGTACTCCTGAATATGATGCCGAGGTTCAGAGAATAATAGATTTGTTTCCCGATCAGATCGTGACTCGTACCGGATGGACAGAAAGACAAATGCTTGATAATTCAACAGAGAACCTCAGAATTGGGGGCTCCGTTCATTACCGGTTCCTGGACAGGTTTGAAGCAATTTTGCAGGGTGATTATGCCCAGGGTTCAAGTGTATATACTGCCCAGAACCGTTTTTCCCTCAAAAACTTCGGTATTTATACTGCCCGGGTGGAAATAAAAGGCAATGATTTCTACCTGAGGGGATATACCACTGTGGATAATTCAGGTGAATCATATGATGCCGGGGGTGCCGCACTAAAACTGAATGAGGAATGGAAACCGAGTGAACAGTGGTATGAGGAGTATATTTCAACCTTTGCACAGCAGCTGTTGATGGGAAATTCAGAGGAATCCTCCCACCGCTTTGCGCGTATTGTAGCAGATAACCGTGACCTGAACAATAATGTCTTTGATCCCTCAAAACCTGCAATACCCTTGCCGGGAACAGAAGAATTCAATCAGTATTATGATCCCATTATCACCCGGCCTGTAAGTGAGGGTGGAGCGGAAGTTATTGATCATAGTAAACTGTATCATGTTGAGGGTATGTATAATTTTACACGCTTTATCAGGATCTTTGAACTCATTGCCGGGGTAAGCGGGAGGATGTATGAAATTGACAGTGATGGAACAGTATTTTTCGATACACCCGGCCAGCCTGTTCAGTTTAAACAATATGGTTTCTTTCTCCAGGCTGCAAGGCAGTTGATAAATGACCAGTTGAAAGTCACTACCTCTGCAAGGTATGATAATAATGAGTATTTCAAAGGGCGTATAACCCCGAGATTTTCTGCCGTGTATTCCTTCGGAAGCAGCCTTGGACATAATCTCCGCACATCCATTCAGACCGCTTTTCGTTTCCCCTCCATAGCAGATCAGATGGTTGACATCAATGTCGGACCTTTTCAGGTTTTAGGTGGACTGCCGGAGGTTCAGGCTTTGTATAACATTCCTGAAAATCCCGTCTATCCCTTATCAGGTACAAACCCTGTTACGGATAAACCTGTAACAGAGAACGGGCCTTATCAGATCCCTGAATTCCGCCCGGAGCGGGTATTAGCCATGGAAGTGGGCTATAAGGCGTTGATTGTGAACAAACATCTTTTAATAGATGCCTATCTGTTCAGTAACAGGTATAATGGTTTTCAGGCTACCCAGGTCCTCGCTCAGAATCCGGGTACAGACCAGGAAAGAAGATTTCAAACTACAATCAGTACTGACCAGCCCATCACCGCTTTTGGCTGGGCTTTTGGTGCTGATTACAGGACAACCCATGCATTCATTCTAAAAGGCAATATTTCTTACAATGGATTAACTGAACTGGCTGACCCTGTTCCCGGATTTCAAACAAAATTCAATACACCAAAATATAAAGTGAACCTGGGAATTGGGAACAGGCAGCTAACACGTTCAATAGGATTTAATATTAACTGGCGGTGGCAGGATGCTTTCCTCTGGGAATCCAGCTTTGGGGTTGCCGAAGTACCAGCAATCCACATACTCGATGCACACGTCAGCTTTCATCTCAGAAAAATTAAAACAGTCTTTAAACTGGGAGGATCCAACCTTCTCAATAGCTATTATACTACAAGCTATGGCTCTGCCCAGGTGGGAGGATTATATTATGTTACCTGCACATTTGATGAGCTGATGAATTGATTCGTTAATTAAATTATTCTGATAGACCCCCTGTATTGTCATAAAAATCACTTAATTTTCCCCTGTAAAAAGTATATATTTGTTTAAGCCAATTAGCAAATTTAAACTTTACAGCAGGGACAATCTACCATGAAATTTTTTTCATGAATCTTTGAGAAGTTTTTCATAAAAAAAATCTCATGTTCGTTTATTATAGATTTAATCACCCCTTTTTCCAGATAAAGTATTAATTCTTTTTTTTGATAATGTCCTGATAATTAACAAATTAGATATTCATCCCGACATGTTAATGCTTAAAAAAATGAAAAAACAACAGTTTACATTCATGGCAGTCTTCGTTCTGGTAGCAGTTATTGCTGTTTACCTGTGGATGCGATACACCGGAGATCAGTCAGAATTGAAGATGATCACAATTGATGGAATCTATTCAGGCCATAATTATTCCAGGTCCTGGCTCTATTTCGGATCAGCTGCTGATTCAGGTGAAATAAATGCATTACCTGTGTCAAATGGGGATCTGTTATTTTTATTTTTAGATGAAGATGGAGATTACCCATCCCTGATGAGGTATCATGAATCAGATGGACAACATCTTGTTTTTGAATCAGATACATCTTCCCCTTATATTTTTTATATGAATCATAAGCCAACTACTCTTTATATTGATAATGATTTAAACTGGACATACAACTTGTCTGGAAAAAATATGAAGGACCTGAGGTTGATCTATTTTATGGATGATTCTATAAAGGAAAATATGTTTTCCGTGGTTGGGGAAATCGCTGAGGTTAATCCGGATGTTGGATTAGTATTTGATAATGACAACAAGTATCTGTTTTACAAGATTCTATCTCTGTTTAAACCTGAATGGATATCAATCCCTTCTCTTTTAATGGATACAATTGATGAAAAACTTTCTACGAATTTGCAAAATCTTAAACTTTTATGTTTGCAGGATGGGGACTATGTAAATTATGATGTTCTAAGCAGATTAACTAACCTGGAGTCCCTGATCATTGGCGAATGGTCCACGGCAGATACGAATTATTCTTCTCTCGAACATCTCAGGAACCTTAGATCATTTACTGCTATAAATACTGACATTATATCACTTTCTGATCTGATGTTGCCAGAGAATATACAGAAACTGTATCTGATTGGATGTCCATCTCTCCTGGATATTGGCCGGCTTCAATCATTCCATAAACTCAGAGATCTGGGCCTGCTTGGGTGTGATACCCTCTCTGAAATATCAGTAATGAATAACCTCACTGATCTGCGTTGGTTATCATTACCTTCCGGAATCAGCCAGGAAAGTTTTGATGATATCATTGCACACAATAAATCATTACAGGGACTGGAACTGATTGAATGTGAAGAAATTAAAAGCCTATCCTCACTAAAACAACTGAATGAATTAAAATCGCTAATGATTGACCTCCCTGATATTGATTATGAATCATTGAAACAATTAACGAAAATACGGCTCATTATGATTGATAAGGATCAGTTTGAGGAATCGGATAATGAAATTGCAGCTTTGAAAAATGCTTTACCGGAAACATATATAATCCCCGGATCCGGAATATGCATGGGATCTGGATGGCTAATACTTATTATTCCATTGTTGTTATTTATGGTATTAATTATCAGAGTCTTTATCAAATGAAACGAATAGATGACTTTAAATATACCTATCTTAAAATTAATAAAACAAGTCTTTTATCCATTCTTGAAATTTTACTGGTATTAAGCGGGATCAGTATTTTTGCATGGTTTATTCATGGGGAGCGTCTTTCATTCTGGATTGCAATCGGGGGTCTGATGATGACATCTATTATTATTTCTTTTGCCATCCTTCGTTCTGCAAATCTATTGTCTTTATTAGGATTGGACAGTTTAAAAAGGAGAATTATTATTATTTCGATCAGGGGAATAGTTATTGCTATAATTCTGGCTGCCCTTATCAGGAAAATCACAGGATTATCTCTTTTTCCTTTTCCACTGACTTTCGTTGCCGTTATTTCTCCGGTTATTGGTGCTACGGAAGAATTAATTTTCCGGGGTTTTATCCAGGGAAATTTGAAAACTTCCGGGATTTTTCTATCTATCTTCCTGGCAGCAGCAGGCCATTCTCTTTATAAATATCTGGTATTGAGATCATTACCGGTCGATGTAGGAATTGATTTCGGATGGCTGGTTCTCAGTACATTTATGTTGGGCCTTATACTCGGAGCATCCCGTGAAATTTCCGGCAGTGTAATACCGGCGATGACCTGGCACGTTGTCTTTGATATTATATTTTATGGAGATTTTACCGAAATGCCCGTCTGGGTTTGGAGCTGATGATGACTTTCTTCCGATAATCTTTGTATACATTCTAGCTTTCCTTTGTGTAGCATTGTGGTTAAAATATCCAACGAACCAGGGCTGGTTGTGATAATCAAAGATGATAAGGTATTATACTTTTCTTTAATCAGTTAATTTTAAATCTGTCTATGAATTCTTATTAACACTTCCAGGTTCCTGCTAAATGCTTCGTATTCCTCAAGCATCCCAAGTTTCTCCAGTTTATTTGCTGTTTCTTCAGGGATTTTATCCTTAATACCTTTCTGCAAAATCACTTTGGTTTCCTCTTCTGAGAAACTGCAACCAACATCTGCATTCCTTGAAAATTGTCTGTTTACCGGGCAGACATCCTGGCATACCATACAACCAATCAGACATTGCTGCCATCCCCGGTCAATCCAGTCCGGAAAATCATCAGGATTTTCATTGATGAAGGTCATGCACCTGTCCGCACTTATCCGGATTGCATCAGCACTGATTGCCTGTGTAGGGCATTTTTTGATACAGGCATTACATCCATCACATTGTTCCATCAATACAAAATTATCCCAGCGATCACTGAAGGAAGGCATATCAGAAAAATATGTTGTGAGCCTGAAAAAGCTTCCCCAGCCATCAATATAGCCGATATTATTTTTACCATAAGACGCAAGCCCTGAATGAACAGCAAGCATTTTTTCAGGAACGATAGCATTGGAGAAGACATAACCCTTTCTGTTTAGAAACTGGGTCAGGCACTCAATAACTTCTTTATCTGTTTCCGTTGAATAAGTGGGAGGTATGATGAAGGAATATGCCCGTCCGTCGATTGTAAATTCCACTTTAACTTTAGGTTGTTGTGCGGCAACAATAATAATTGATCCGGTTTCAGGAAAATGTTCCGGGATCCGGCAATCAATCCTGGATAAATACCTTTCATAAAAATCTTTATTGAGAGTATTATCCAGGAGTAATTCATCCATTTTCGATTGCAAATTCTTCACACGAAAAATAGGTGCAACAGCACTCCTGAAGCCGTGTCGGCTGAGATGATCAATCAGTTTACCTTCGAGATTTTCCATCCTGGTATAATGAAGACATGCACAGTTGGCGAAGAAATAAATATTATTAATACATTTTAATTAATTCTCGCAGATTTTCGCAAATTATAAAATGTTGGACCAATTTTGTAATGATACCCTGCGTATCAATCT
>LJUQ01000141.1 GCA_001304505.1 Bacteroides sp. SM23_62_1 | reverse complement strand
CCTGGAAAAGCCTGACCCGTTGTTCGAGTTGCGGAGAATGCACAACGTTTCCATTTTTAATTGTTGAGTCGGGATCCATTCCACATACATTTTCACCGATGGTGATCAGGATTCCGGATAATGCTGCACCAACTGCCAGGCCTTCCCAGTTATTTTTCGCTATATTGGTTGATCCGAGACCAGGTATAACAACCGGAAACTTCAGCTTTATGCTTTTATCCTGACCGATTTTTTGTTTCACATCCACATTTTCAAAAAGTGCTTTATCAGAATCCGGTTCAATACCGTGGGCACCCCTGCAAGTTCCTAAAATGGTAAAATGTGACAGGTCAACCGGGTATTCTTTTTCAGATGCTGAAGTTATAATACCAAAAGGTTGGGGATAAATAACCTCAGGGCCTCTGTATGCCGATTTTCCTATCTCGCACATTCCTATACAGCCATCTACACAAGTGGCACACATTCCGCTGATGGGTACAATAGCATCTTCTGTCCGGTTTTTGGTCAAGGTTGCTGCAGAGGCATTTAATTTTCCGTATTTCATTATGGTAGGTTTTAGTTTGTTATTCTTTTAAAATATTATTTGATATGATCCATCCAGTTTAAAAGGTTTATTATTGCCAACAGTCTAATATGAATTGTCATCCTGTTCTTGTTTCAGGATCTTTGTCTAATTGAGTATATGATCCTGAAGCAAGTTCAGGATGATTATGGAACGACTGCAAATAATCGGCACATCCGCCGCAAAGGATATTTTCAGGATGGGCTCCGTCACATCTCAAGGTACATGCCGGACAGATATAGATACAGCCGCCGCATTTTCTGCAGTCTTCGGAATTCTCCTGAAATGGTGTGACGATTTTCAGTTCATTACCTCTGCTGGCAAATCCGATAGCTTTAGCCATCATCTGTTCATTGCACATCCTGATGCATAATCCGCAATAGATACATTTTTCCCATTTTGGTTTGAACCGGACCTTTTTTAAGCCCATTTTTGAAGCAAGATCCTGCAATATTTTTGAGGTGGGGCATTGGGCAATGAGCATTTCCAGAATCACTTTCCGGGCATGTATAACCCTTTCACTTGCTGTCTGAACTACAAGCCCTTCTTCTACCGGATAGGTACAGGAAGTGACAAGCCTGGATGTGCCATTTTTTTTGATTTCAACAATACACAGACGGCATCCACCCCAGGGCGACAATCCCTTATGATAACAGATTGTTGGAATATTTATTCCCAGTAACCTGGCTGCTTCAAGCAGAGTAAAATCTTCAGGAGGTTCAAGGTTTATGCCATTAATGGTTATATTCATTTCTATACCGTTTGTTCTTTACTGATATTAACAAGTGTTTCAAGGAATTTCTGACCTTCAGTTGTTTCAAGATCACATCTCAGGCATCTTTGTGCTTCTCTGACAGCCTGTTTTTCGGTTAAGACATGGTTTACTTCATTCAGCGTATTTTTCCTCTTTTCAAGAGACAACCTCTTGATTTTTGGCCGGTTGGTCATTAATAATTCATCCATTGCATCTTCGGTAATTTTAACAGGTTCAACATATTTTGATGGCCTTGTAAGCTTATATTCTCTCCTGATCTCTTTTCCGCTAAGATACTGCTCAATTGATGCTGCAGCTATTTTACCCGAAGCCACTGCGTCAACAACAGTATTGGGGCCGGTAACCAGATCCCCGCCTGCAAAGATCCCTGCCCTGTTTGTCTCGAATGTTTCAGGATTAACCTGGACTGTATTATATTTAGAAAATTCAAGCCCCTCATTTTTAAGAAAAGAAATATCCGGGGTTTCACTTATGGAAACGATTAATGTGTCAAGTTCCTCAATGAATTCTGAACCTTCAACAGGTACCGGTCTTCTGCGTCCTGATTCGTCTTTATCTCCCATTTTCATCCTTAAGAACTCACATGCCACCATTTTTCCCTCTTTTAAGATGATCCTTTTAGGAGCAGTTAAAAATTCAATTTTTATTCCTTCCTGCAGGGCATCTTCCACTTCCTCTTTATAGGCGGGTATCTCTTCAATTGTTCTCCGGTAAAAGATGGTTATTTTATCAGGTTTTTCTATCCGTAGCGTACTTCTTGCTGCATCAAGCATTGCAACACTGTCGGAGATTTCTGCACGAAGTACACGCCTTGCGGAATCAATTGCCGTATTTCCTCCACCGATAATGCCAACTCTTTTCCCGATGTTTATATTGCTGCCAAGGTTCAGAGCTGACAGGGCTTTCATACCTGATATAACTCCTTCACTATCTTCGTCCGGGATATTCAGTCTCATTGACTGGTGTGAACCGGTTGCAAGAAATATTGCTTTATAACCATCTTCAAATAAATCATCAATAGTGAAATCAACACCCAATGCAGAATTGGTTCTGATTTCTATTCCTGAACTCAGGATATATTTGATATCTGACTCCAGTATATTTCTTGGCAGCCTGTATTCAGGGATTCCTAAAGCCAGCATACCTCCCGGCCCGGATTCTTTCTCGAAGACCGTTACTTTGTAGCCTTTTTTGGCCAGGTAGAATCCACACGTGAGCCCTGCGGGGCCTGATCCTATAATAGCTACCTTGAGGCCATTGGATTTTTCAGCAGGTTCGGTTTTAGTATACAGCTTATGCTTTAATCCATAATCGGTTACAAATCTTTTAAGGTCTTTAATTGCGATTAGATCTCCGCTTTCACCGGCTTTACACATGGATTCACAGGGATGATGACAGACACGTGCCAGTACCGAAGAAAAAGGATTGGTTTCTTTTATTACTTTGAGAGCTTCGGCATACTCCTGTTTTGCGATCAGAGAAATATACAGAGAGGCCTCCGTATCAATCGGGCAAGTATAATGGCAGGGTGAAGAAATGATCTCTTTACAGACGCATGCATTACATTGTTTCTTTTCGATGTGTTCAATATATTCATTTATGAAATACCGGAGGGTTGAAAGCATAGGATTGGGAGCAGTCTGGCCAAGGCCGCATAGGGAGGTGTCTTTTATTACACTTCCCAGTTCTTTGAGGGTTTCAATATCTTCCATCTTACCTTTGCCTTCTGTAATATCGTGGAGTATTTCATACATTCTTTGTGTTCCTTCCCTGCACACCGAGCATTTACCACAGGATTCCTTCTGGAGGAAGTTGGTAAAATATTTAGCAATGTCAACCATGCAGGTATTCTCATCCATGACAATCATTCCTCCGGATCCCATGATTGAACCGGCTTCGGATAAACTTTTATAATCGATGGGCAGATCAAACATATTTTCCGGGATACAGCCTCCTGAAGGGCCTCCTGTCTGGATGGCTTTTATTTTTCTTTTCCCTCCTGGTCCACCTCCGATGTCATAAACAACTTTTTGGATAGTAGTTCCCAGCGGTATTTCTACAAGACCTGTATGTTTTATATTTCCAACCAAGGAAAAAATTTTAGTTCCGGTATTTCCGGCGATTCCGATAGTAGCAAACTGCTTTCCGCCCCTGTTAATGATGATTGGTATGTTTGCAATGGTCTCGACATTATTAATACAGGTCGGATGTCCATGGATACCTTTGCTGATAGGATAAGGAGGTCTTTGCCGGGGATGCCCCATTTTGCCCTCAATGGATTGGATCAGTGCAGTTTCTTCCCCACATACGAATGCACCAGCACCCCTGATGATTTCAATATCAAAATCGATGTTTGATTCCAGAATATTTTTACCAAGGATTCCAAGGTCATATGCCTGCCGCAGTGCAATGGATGCATGTTTGATGGCAAGGGGATATTCGGTTCTGACATAAATATAACCTTTCGTGGCTCCAATGGCAACGGCAGCAATGATCATTCCTTCGATGATGGAATGAGGATTGCCTTCCAGAAGATTGCGATCCATATAAGCCCCCGGATCACCTTCATCTGCATTGCAAACAACATATTTATCAGTACCATTGCCAGCATCTTTAGCGAGTTTCCATTTTGCAGCAGTTAAGAAACCACCTCCTCCACGACCCCTGAGTCCGGATTCCATAACCTCCTGAATGATCCAGTCGGGATCAGGGTTTAAAAGGATTTTTTCAAATGCAGCATACCCCCCCGCCCTTAAATAGTTAAAAATTCTTATTGGATCGAGTTTCTGATTGTTCTCCAATATAATCCGCGTTTGGTTTTTGAAGTAAGGAATATCCTGAACGGAAGGATATATTTTGTCGCTCCCGTTTTCTCTGTAAAGAAGCTTTTCAACAGGTTCCCTTTTAATGGATGCGTCAATAATATCGGCTACATTGTTGGGTTTTACTTTAGGGTACACAAAATTGAATGGTTCAACAACAATACATGGTTCAATCTCACAAAATCCCAGGCAACCGGTTATTCTCAGATTGATATGGTCATGCAACTCCTTTTCGAGGATATACCTTTTTGAAAGCCGCATGATATCATTCGCACCGCTTGCCTGACCACATGTTCCTGCACTGATAATGAGGCATGGAACATTATCTTCCGGTTCCTCAATAACCGTATTACGAAAACTTATGAATTCATCAATAGAATAAATTTTCCTCATTTATTTTCTTGTCTTAGCTTAAATATCTAAAAGATGTCCTTTACATCCGCGACGGGAACATACCTGTACAATACCACCTGCTTTAACAATCATCAATATCATTTTTGCACCACATTCGGGACATTCAGAAGTTCCAGACAGATCCGCATGACAATGCGGGCAGAAAAAATTAGCTTCCGTATCCATCGGAATTTCGAATTCAGATTCGAAATTATAACTGCCATAAAGGGACGATAACCTTAACCAGCCATGCTGCCTTTTAAAGGATATGGTTACATGAATGCAGGGGAAGCCATCAACAGGATGTTCGGGTTTCATCAGGGTGTGATTACATCTTGGACAAATGACCTCAATAGGGAATATTTTTTTATCATGTTTAATATCCACTTTATTTAATCCGTTACGAGTCTGGTGTATGAGTTTCTTTACCTTGTCAGGCCTCATGTTTGAATAGTAATCGCCATCTATCACAACAATGGGGCCAATGGCACAACATCCCAGGCAGGCTGCAGTTTCCTGGGTAAACATGTGATCGGGGGTCGTTTCACCTGGATTTATTTTTAAATCCTGTGTTATGGTATCAACAATCTTTTGTCCTCCACGCACATGGCACGCTGTACCCAGGCAGGTAGTGATAATATGCTTTCCTTTTGGGGTGAAACTGAATGATTTATAAAAGCTTGCGACACCATAAACATCCCGTAATGGCATATCAAGTTTTAATGCAATAAATTTCATGGCATCCCTGGGAAGGTATTTGTAATATTTCTGAATCTCCTGCAAAACAGATATCAGTACCTTGCCATGTTTTTTAATGGCTGCACTTACAATAGATTCCTGTTCAATCGTAACTTTTGTGGGTTCCATTTTATTTAGTTTTTAGCTACCTGAAATCCGGGTCAGACATATTCTTCACAATGCCAGATAACAACATCGGGTTTTGCATTCATGCAGGTTTTGCGATTACCACAATCCTTGCATAAACCAGAGAAAACCGGATATTCCTCCTCAACTTTTGGTTCCGGAAGTTTTAGAACCTCCGGTGGTGGAGTGGACTCCAGAATCTCAAATTCTTCACAGTAAAGAACGGGTCTCTTTCCTTTTTTTATATATACACAGGTGGCAAGATGGTTACATGTATCACAGAGATCATTGTATTTCTTACTCTGGGTTTCGTTTTGTGCCATTTTATTAAATTGGGATTTTATTCTTTATTTCACTGCAATCCAGGTGCCATTTAATTCAATCAGTCTTTTTAAAATCTAAGGATTACAGAAAAATAAAAAAGGCAGCGAGATAAAACATTATGAATCAACACTTTACAATCAGGATTCTGTAAATTATTGTAATGGAGGAATAACGGGGCGTTATATTTGAGAAAGCATTAGAACCGGGGAATTTTGAACCAGCGGTTCAAAATTCCTCAGCAGGGAAGCAGTTTTAAAAATGAAAATGAAGCTATTGAGTTTCACTCAGAGGTTATTATTTTTCTTGTTAAAAAGCCTGGCTTTTTCAACAACAGTGAAGAAATGAATGTCCCTGTTAGAAAACCGGGCTTTATTCCCGCAATGGAAGGCTGAATGTCCCGGCTGGAAATCCGGGCTCTATCCCAGCAATGGAGGGCTGAATGTCCCGGCTGGAAATCCGGGCTCTACATATCGACCTTAGTTCATAAAAGGTTCGACTAAAAGTCGAACCATCATATGAACAAAAAAGATGATGGTTGGCCGACTTTTAGTTGGCAAGTATTCATGTTATTTGATAGGTGTAGAGCACGGCTTTGAGTCGGGATATTTCTTTACGAAGCGACTATAATTAAAGCTTGCCTTTACAGCAGGGATAATCTATCTCTTTTTGGTTTATAGAGCCAGAACAATCGACCAGTTGTTGATTAAACAGTGCACGGAATTCAACTGAAACCTCAAGCGTTATATCCGAACTTCTTTAATTTTTCCCGCAGTGTTTTACGGTCTATACCCAGAATGCTGGCTGCCTGTGTTTTATTGCCGCTAACACTTGTTAATACATTCTGGATATGTTCATATTCTATTTCTTCCAGTGTTCTCATTATTCCTTTTTCACGTGAGACTGAGAAGCGCATAATTGCTGGAAGATCGGGAACATCAATCATGTCGGTTTCAGACATAATAATGAGACTCTGAATTACATTTTTCAATTCCCTTATGTTGCCAGGCCAGTGATAAGCTTTCAACACTTTAAGAACTTCGTCAGAAAAAGCTGGTTTGGCCCTGGAGATTTCATTTGAAAATTTACCTGCAAAATAATGTACCAGGAGGATTATATCATCGTCTCTGTCCCTCAAAGGGGGGAGGCTTATATTGATAACATTCAGGCGGTAATACAGATCTTCACGGAATTTGTTTTTTTGAACCTGGTCTGAAAGATTAACATTTGATGCAGCAATTACTCTCACGTCAACCTTCTGAGGTTTTTTTGATCCGATCATATAAACTTCCTGATCTTCAAGAACTCGGAGCAGTTTTATCTGCATTGAAAGACTGGTATTGCTTATTTCATCGAGGAAAATTGTACCGCGGTCGGCTGTATGGAAGAATCCTCCTCTTGTTTCAATGGCCCCGGTGAAGGTACCTTTCAGGTGTCCGAACAATTCACTTTCAATGAGTTCTTCCGGGATACTTCCACAGTTTACAGGTACGAAAGGATTGGAGGCTCTTGAGCTGCAATAATGAATCGCCCTGGCTACAAGTTCCTTCCCAGTTCCGCTTTCTCCTGTAAGTAGCACGGTTGCAGTGGTTTGCGATACTTTCATGATATGGTCAAACACCTTTTCCATTGCTTCAGATTCCCCGATAATTCCTTGCAGCGGTACATGTTTGAAGTATGGGTGATCCTTTGCAGGCCGGCGTGAGTATAACTTATCAAATGCCCTTTCAACGGCGGCGTAGAGTTCTTCATCCGTAAAAGACTTGACCAGGTATTCCTCAGCCCCGGTTTTTACTGCATCAACAGCTCCCTGAATGGAAGGATATCCGGTAATGACCATGACGCCAACATTTTTATAGTTCGCACGGATATGTTTAATGAGTTCAAACCCTCCAACATCGGGCATTTTCAGGTCTGTAATAACCAGATCGACAGGTACCGAGTCAAGTAATTTTAATGCCTGCGGAACATTTGTAACAGTATACGTTTTATATCCTTTAAGGGTCAGGTTTCTCCTGAGAACTTCAAGCATATCCTCTGAATCATCTACTACCAGAATAGATCCATCTGTGATTGAATTTTCTTTTTTATTCACCTGAATTATTATTAAGGGGTAATTTAATTTCAAAACTGGTTCCTTTATCCGGCTCACTGTCAACTTTGATCGTGCCACCACAGGAAGAGATAATACCATGAACTACGGATAATCCAAGGCCAAGGCCTGCTCCTGCCCTTTTGGTAGTAAAAAATGGATCGAATATCTGGTCCTGTATCTCTTTACTCATTCCATGCCCGCTATCCTGTATGGTTAAAATTACTTCATCTCTGTCAGAAATTGTTTTTATTTCCAGCTTTCCTCCTCCCGGCATGGCCTGTAAAGCGTTGACAATTATATTGATAATAACCTGATTGATCTGAACGGGATCAGCAAAGATGGCAGGCAGGTTTTCAGCAAGCGAAGTGATGAGCTCTATCCCGTCTCTGTAACATCTTGATTGAAAGAAATACAAGCTGTCTTCAATAACACTATTCAGATTGATCTTTTCTTTTTTTGAAGGCAGCAATCTTGAGAAAAACATTAATTTATTAATGATTTCCCTTGCATGTAAAGATGATTTGATGATTTTATCCAGATCTTTTCTTACCTGCTCGGGGATGTTGGGATTTTTTCCTGCCAGTTGAGCAAACCCAAGGATATTGCCCAGCGGTTCATTCAACTCATGTGCTACACCGGCTGCCAGCTCACCAACAGTAGCAAGCCGGTCGGCATGATGAAGCTGGTTCAATAAATTCTCCTTATCCTCATCAGATTCCCTTTTTTCAATAAGACGAGCCAATTCACCGGCCAGCAGATCAATTAATTTTCGTTCCTCCTTCAGGAAGGGGCCTTCATCCAGAACAGGTCGTCTCTCAATATATATAACCTCTATTTTACCACGCTTCTTATTATCAATAATAATATCAGCGGATAACTTATCCACTTCCTTTATGTTTACCTGTGTTGAATAATCCTTGCCATCCAGCATGATTCTTGAGCGTATTATTTCCGGATATTGCCAGGCAGGAGGGAGAAGATTCATGGTTCTGTGAATAAGATCTTTTACAGTGATAAAAGATTGTTCTGCTATTTGTGACATACCATACAGGCACGTTAATTCCTTAACACGTTCCTGAAGGGCAGCCTGTATATATTGGTTTATCAATGTAATTCCCAGGGTTTGTAAAAACATTTCAACCAGATCAAAATCAAATCCGGATAAGAATTTTTTATCCTGGCTATGTAATTCAATGATCCCGATAGTTTTATTATCTGACAGAAAGGGTGTAATGAGTAATGATTTAATTTCTTTTTCATTGATATATTCGAGAATTCCGGTTTGCTTAAGGGATTGTTGTTTCTTAACCTGGCCGGTGAGATAACCTGTGAAAAAACTGCCTCTTTTAGTAAAGAAAGGCAATGATCTGTTAAAATAATCAGATAAGATATATTTCCAGTGGGGATATATTTCTGCACCAGAATTATCCCGGACAGATTTGTTATTATCAGGCTGGGGAAGAAAGTGGTAAGTGAACGAATCTTTCTGATATTGCAACCATTCAAAACGTTCAGGATCATCATATACCCTAAGGAGTATCCTCAGGTGACCGGAATCGAAAAAATCTGAAATCAATCCTGAAGTCTCGCGGAGAAAATAGGTTCTGGTCAGACCACTGTTTGCAATATGAATGATCTGCCGGGATAACAACCGTAGTTCTTCCGAATGTTTTCGTTTCTTTTTAATCTCTGATTTTTTCCTTGAGGTTGGTTTTCCCATGGTTCCGTTTTCCCGGGTTAATTATCCTGATGATTAAGGTTTAAGTAATTCATTAACAAACGTACATGAAGTTTTTTCATGAAAAACTACTCAAAGACTCATGAAAAAAGTTCATAGGAGTTCCCTGCTGTAAAGTTTAAATTTGTTAATTGATTTAAACAAATTTAAACTTTTTACAGAGGAAAAATATAAAAATTAATGACTGTTTGAGGAATAGATGGGCAGGTAAAGTTTGTGCAAACCTGAAAGAAATTTTATATTTATTCATTCCTTCATTGGAAATAAGTTCATTAATAATTAAAAGATTATCATGAAATCAACAGACATTCAATTTAATAATATGAAAACCCATTCATGCTGTCCTTCTCATGGTTCGGGCAGTCGATCTTCAGGCAATCTAACCCGGAGAAAATTTATCAAGCTTGCGGGAGGCTCCACTATTACGTTTGTTACACTGTCAGGTTTGTCGTGGCCTGCACTTACGGATTCCAAATTTAAAGAATATTCCGGGATTCTTCGCAGGCCGCTGGTAGTAAAACCCCTACTCGTTTACAGCACACCTGAATACCAGTATCAGACAAGCTGGAGGGCCTGGGGAGGGATTCAGACAGAACAGGATGCAGAAAAAGAAATCTCAAAAATTAAAGAGGAACTTAACCAGCTTCAACAGAAAGCTGATTTCCCTTTGACTTTTTTACCTGTTTCAGGAATTCGTGGATCCGGTGATATTGAGGGGATCGGTGCTCTGGCCTCTGCCGATACTTTCCTGGTCTATGCAGCAGGGGGTTGGATGGATACATTTGATACCCTGCATAAGATGAATAAGGATATGATTTTTTTCTGCAGGCATAAATCGGGCCCTGTATATTTATGGTATGAGATTATCAGTCCTCGGTATCTCAGGCAGCATACCGATGAGCTTGCTGTGGCGGGAGTGGATGAGCAGGATGTAGTTATCGACAGCCAGGATGAGATACTCTGGCGGTTGAGAGCCTTATGCGGATTACACAATACCCTGAATACCGGAATCATAGCAATTGGAGGACCTGGTGCCTGGTCACAACCTGAAGGGGTAGTTCCCGGATTGGTTGAGGGAAAATTTAAATTCAGGATCTACACCGTCTCATATGATGAACTGGGCAACCTGATCAGAGAAGCACGCAGAGATAAAGATGTCGTAAGCCGTTCCGAAAAACGTGCGGGGATATATTTACAGGATAGCGGAATTACGATGGAAACGAAACGTGAATATGTTAATAATTGTTTTTTACTGGATGAGGTCTTTCGGAGAATTATGGATGATTCACACTGCCGGGCCATTACCATCAACGGTTGTATGGGTACCATCATGCCGCTGGCAGAGACCTCTGCCTGCCTGACACTGAGCCTTTTAAATGATGCCGGGTATCTTTCATTCTGTGAATCGGATTTTGTGGTCATCCCGGCCGGTATCTTACTGGCAAACATATCAGGAAATCCTGTGTTCCTGAATGATCCCACCTATCCTCATGACGGGATCATTACCCTTGCCCATTGCACTGCTCCAAGACGAATGGATGGCCGGAACCTGGAACCGACCAGGATCCTGACACACTTTGAATCAGACTACGGTGCTGCACCGAAAGTGGAAATGCAAAAAGGACAGGTCGTCACCAATATTATTCCGGATTTTCTGGTTAGTCATTATATTGGATTAAAGGGAACCATCGTCGATCATCCCTTTATGGATATCTGTCGTTCACAGATAGATATCAGTTTTGATGTGGATAGTCATATTCTGGCTCAACGTATGCCGGGATTTCACTGGATGACAGGGTACGGCGATTATATGCGGGAGATGGGATATGCATTGAAGAGGATGGGCATTGAGTGGGAGCAACTATAGTTTTCAGGACTCACCCCCCTGTCCCCTCTCTCGAGAGAGAGGGGGAATCAAAACTGGGGGTCAGTCTGAAATTTCCAATAGCTTATTCAATTGATCCGTGTTTTCCGGCAGGGCAATAATTTCTTTGGTTTTTGCATTGATCAATATCATAATGGGGATACCAACGATGTAGTAATCGCTGGCAACTTTACTGCCCATACCTTCTGATGCCCTCATGTGGATCCAGCCATTCAGCTCCTTTCTTTTTTGTTCCCAGGCCTGTATTTCAGTTGAGGTCT
>LJUQ01000140.1 GCA_001304505.1 Bacteroides sp. SM23_62_1 | reverse complement strand
ACCTTGCGACCCTGCGACCTTGCGACCTTGCGACCCTGCGACCCTGAGACCTTGCGACCTTGCGACCCTGCGACCCTGCGACTCTGCGACTTTGCGACTCTGTAACTCCCGAAATGGTAGAAATCTTTGATTTCTTAGCTATTTCGAGGATGTTCGAAAAACATTGGCATCAGCCTGGGGATGATTGCCTGTTTTTCGGCACGTGCAATCTGTTTCATTCGCCCTAACTAAGGGAAGGCGGCAACCAGTGCAATATAACTTTCACCCGGTTAACAACCGGGCTTACAGTCTCAGCCTTCTTCAAGATATTTCACTCCAATTAAAACCACCCTTTACCAGTTTTTTAAGTTGTTGTTTGAGAATATTGTTTTTTGCATCATCGAGTAACGGATCATCTTCCAGGATATCCATTACTGTATCTCTTGCATACTGGAGTATCTGTCCATCCCGGCCAAGATTGGCAATTTTAAGTTCGAAAGGCATCCCGCTCTGCTGGGTTCCCTCAATATCGCCCGGACCTCTTAGTTTCAGATCCACCTCGGCAATCTCAAAACCATCATTGGTATCAACCATTGTCTTAATCCGTTGTTTTGCTTCATCGGTTAGCCTGTTGGATGTCATAAGAATACAATAGGATTGATCGGCACCTCTTCCTACACGGCCCCTAAGCTGGTGGAGCTGAGAAAGTCCAAAACGCTCTGCACTTTCAATGATCATGACGGATGCATTGGGGATATCCACACCAACCTCAATCACTGTTGTGGCGACCATGATATGTGTCTTGCCGGACCTGAACCTTTCCATTTCAAAGTCCTTATCTTCTGTTTTAAGTTTTCCATGAACAATACTCACTGCATATTGTGGTGATGGGAAGGCTTGCTTGATACTGAAATAACCATCTTCAAGGTCTTTATAGTCCATCTTTTCAGATTCCTGGATCAGTGGATATACAATAAATATCTGTCGGCCTTCGGTTATCTGTTGTTTCATAAAGCCGTGCACACGAAGGCGCTTTGAATCTGTAAAATGAATTGTTTTGATTGGTTTTCTGCCGGGAGGCAGTTCATTGATCACAGATACATCAAGATCACCATACAGGGTCATTGCCAGTGTCCTGGGAATCGGGGTTGCTGTCATGACTAGGACGTGAGGAGGCTGTACATTTTTTTTCCACAATTTCGCCCGCTGGGCAACACCAAACCGATGCTGTTCGTCAATAATAACAAGTCCGAGATTGTTAAATTGTACGGTTTCCTCAATCAGGGCATGGGTACCTATGAGGATGTGCAGTGTCCCGCCGGTTAATTCTTCATGGATGATATCCCTTTCCGACTTCCTGGAAGAACCTGTAAGTAATTTTACATTGATATCCAGTCCCTCCGTCATTTCAGTGATTGTGGTATAATGCTGCATGGCCAGGATCTCCGTTGGTGCCATCAGGCATGCCTGGAATTCATTATCCATTGCGATCAGCATGGCCATCAGGGCAACAAGAGTTTTGCCACTGCCCACATCACCCTGTAATAAACGGTTCATTTGTTTGCCTGAACCCAAATCTTTCCGGATTTCTTTAATAACCCGTTTTTGCGCACCCGTTAGTTCAAACGGCAGTTTATTACTGTAAAACCTGTTGAAATAGTCCCCGACTTTATGAAATACAAACCCATCGATATAATTCTCCCGGGTGAATTTTTGTTTAAGAATATTTAACTGGATATAAAAAAGCTCTTCAAATTTGAGCCTGAATTGCGCTTTGCTCAGAAGATCAGGTGATGTTGGGAAATGGATCTGCCGGAGAGATTCATTAAGCGCCAGAAGCCTGAGTTTATTCATAAGGTATTCCGGCAGGGTCTCTCTGACCTCAATTTTAAAGTTCTTAAAAAGGTTGGTGATCAGCTTTTGAATGGTCCTGGAGGTCACATAGCTTTTTTTTAATTTCTCGGTTGTACTGTAATAAGCCTGCAGGGAAGAAGATAACTGGGCTTCATATTTAGATGCTTCCTCAAGGTCTGGGTGGATAAGATTAATCTTAAGGCCATATTTACTGGGCTTACCGAAAGCGATATAGTCAACTCCCGGCTTCAGAGTATCTTTGATCCAGTTAACTCCCTGAAACCAGACTAGTTCGATTGTTCCCGTACCATCTGTGAATTCTGCAACAAGGCGTTTCTTGTGCCTGGCACCGATTGATTGAAGGGATATGATTTGTCCCCTGACCTGAATATAGGGGAGATTTGACCTGATCTCATTAATTCTGTAAAACTTTGTACGGTCAATATATTTATAGGGGAAGTAAAAAAGCAGATCTCCGAATGTTTTAATGTTCAGCTCATTATTCAGCAATTCAGCCCTTTTCGGACCAACACCCTGCATGTATTGAATATCATTATCAAGGAGATCAGGCATTAGAAAAATATTTCAATAAATTTATAAATAATCTGGCATAATATATTCGCGCTGAAAGAAGACATATCCAGTCCACAGTTCATGGATAGAATTCAGGCAGTTTTTTGTATTATCGTCAGAGGAATGAAAGTCCCGGATGGAAAGCCAGATATTTTTCAATTGCTCTGGCGAAATGAATATTCAGACTAAAAGTCGGGCTCTGCATAAATCCCATCATTTACACAAAGGTTCGACTTTTTAGTCGAACCACCATTGTAGTAATTTGACAATGGTTGGCTGACTTTTAGTTGGCCAACATGATCATAACCGGGACTTGTAGAGCCCGGCTTTCCAGACGGGACGATTGATCCATCAACGTCATTTAGGCAATCAGTTTTCCAGCTTGAACATTCAATCCATCAACCATATTTTAACATTCGGTTATACAGTTGGAGAACGATAAATTTTGACATAGCCCAAAAATATTTCTGATAATTTTGTCTGTATGAAAAATACTAATATTCACGCATTGTGTTAATAAATAATGCATGTTGTCGGATGTTCTATCTTTATACCGGGCTGCGCCGCCGGGATGGCCCGATATAAATCTGATTATCAATATTATCGTCTTTAGTAGCACAACACGTTAATATTATGTTCCATTATTTTAAGGTTATGTATAAAATTAGCTATGCCTGTAAATACTTCCATTATCTCTTAACATCCGGACATTCAAAGGGATATGGCGTGCATTCGCCATTTGTCTATGATTTTATAACCCGCGTACTCAATGGTCCTGACATAGCTGATTACAAACATATTGAGAAACTAATGGAGGAATTATCGAACGATTTTTCAGAACTTTATATTCTTGATATGGGTGCAGGTTCAAGTTCAGGATCAGGAAAGATCCGGACCCCGGCCTCCATAGTCAAACTTACATCAATCCCCCCAAAATATGGCCGTTTACTGGCAAGGCTGGTTGGTTGGTTATTGCCTTCCACCATTATTGAACTCGGCACCGGTGCAGCAATCAGCACAATGTATATGGCAATTACGGATGAAAAATGCAGAATTTTCTCTATAGAAGGTTGTCCTGAAACTGGAAGGCTTGCTCAACAAAATATAGCAAAACTTAATCTAAGAAATATTGAAATAATTACCGGATCATTTAATGAAATACTGCCATCTATCCTTCAAAAAATTCATCATGATTTGCTTGTGTTTATTGATGGTGATCATAGGGGAGACCGTCTGATAAGCTATGTTGAATCCATTCTTCCCTGTACAAATGAGAACACAGTGATTGTCCTGGATGATATCAGATGGTCACGATCGATGGAGAAGGCATGGAAAAACATTATCTGGAGAAAAGAAATATCGCTGAGTATAGACCTTTTCAGGATGGGGATTTTATTGCCGAAAAGGAATATGTTTAAGCAGCATTATGTGATAAAATATTGAATTGTTGAATTGTTAAATTGTTACATTGTTAAATTGTTATGCAGAAAATAATTATTGTCTTTGTGGTATAACAAATTAACAGTTTAACAAATTAACCATTAATAAGCGAACACTACTAAATTAACTACTGAATAACTACTGAATTAACTATTAAAGCACTGCTGAACTAATTAATTTCTCCCATCATTAAACCATTCCCGCTTTTTTTTATCTAATCAACGAATCATTGTTCATTATTCTTCAAAAACACTTTCATCAACAGGATGGATACTGATGAATAAATTCTTATTTTTGCATTCTTTATAAAATAACAATTAAAAGGTCTCAAATGAATAATATTATCAGACTTAATAAAATTGTAAAGGACTACAAGGTTGGTAAATTTATTGTTAACGCCCTTAGAGGTGTTTCAATCAATATCGATAAAAATGAATATGTCGCAATCATGGGTCCTTCAGGGTCAGGTAAATCAACATTAATGAATCTTATTGGTTGTCTGGATACGCCAACAGATGGACAGTATATCCTTAACGGCAGTGATGTAAGCAAGCTGGATGATAATCAATTGGCTGATATCAGGAATAACGAGATTGGATTTGTTTTTCAGACATTCAATCTTCTGCCGAGGTATAATGTACTGGAGAATGTTATGCTCCCTCTTATTTATGCAGGAGTTTCAAAAAGTGTCCGGATCGGAAGGGCTAAAGAAGTAATTGAAAATGTTGGATTAACTGACAGGATTGTACACAAGCCAAATGAATTGTCAGGTGGCCAACGACAGAGGGTTGCTGTGGCAAGGGCTTTGGTTAATCATCCGAGCATTATTCTTGCTGATGAACCTACCGGAAACCTTGATTCTAAAACATCAAAGGATATCATGAATCTCTTTGATGAGATCCATCGGATGGGAAATACAATCATCGTTGTAACCCACGAAGAATTTATTGCAAAAAGAGCAAAAAGGATTGTCAAACTGATGGACGGGGAGGTTGAAGCTGATATACTGAATGAGGAGGTCTTGGTTGAGGGAAAATAATTCCGCATGAAAATCTATACAAAAACCGGTGATGAGGGAAGCACCTCTTTGCTCGGGGGTACACTGGTACCCAAAAACGATTCCAGGATTGAAGCATATGGTGCAATTGATGAACTGAATTCCTGGATAGGACTGCTTTCCGCACAAAACCTGAATCAGCACGATAAAGATATTTTACTTCATATACAGGACAGGTTAATGCTGCTTTCCTCTCATGTTTCTGATGAAAAGAATACGCTTCAAAACCTCTCAATGCTTGAGGAAAAAGATGTCACGATGCTTGAGCAGGAAATGGATCATTTTAACAGTTTTTTGACTACACTTAAATCATTTATTGTTCCGAGGGGAGACCAGGCTGTTGCCTCCTGCCACCTAGCAAGAAGTGTTTGCCGGAGAGCTGAAAGACGTCTGGTTCCAATTATCAAGGAAAGAAAGGAACTGGTAATAGCCATGAAATTCTTAAACAGATTATCCGATTATTTGTTTATGTTAAGCAGGAAGATCGGGCAGGAACATGACATAAAAGAAATTACCTGGAAACCTAAGTTTTAATTTTATTTTTTTATATATATTTGCACAATTTTTAAATTTAAAAAATTGTGTCAGGGATTAGAATTAATTGGTTGATTTATAAGTGTTTAGTGATTATTATTCGGGCATTGTTGATTGAAAATTTATAGGTCGACCATTTAATTTATGAGTAAATTTGTCCTCTTAAATATTGCACAATAATAAAATACAGAGTATTTAAATTCATTAAGTACCTTATTTTATGTACTGGACATTAGAGCTTGCTTCGAAACTTGAAGATGCACCGTGGCCTGCTTCAAAGGATGAGTTGATCGACTTCGCCATCAGGTCAGGTGCTCCATTGGAGGTTATTGAAAATCTCCAGGAAATAGAAGACGAAGGCGAGATTTATGAAAGTATAGAAGATATCTGGCCTGATTATCCGAGTAAAGATGATTTTTTCTTTAATGAGGATGAGTATTAAGCTATAAAAAGGGTCACAAACCCTTTTTTTATTGTATTTCCCAGATAAAGATCTCCTCTTTTGTGCGGGGACGAAAGTGATTCAGCCAGACAAATCCCCTGAGAAATAATTCATTTTCCATTAATTCATCAGGGGGGAATAAAGTTGCTACGGGCTTGAGCAGGAATTTAATCCTTTCAATTTTTCCATCCGTAAGATAAATAACCAGATCGGAACTTTCAGCCTTATTAACACCTATCAGTTCCTCCTGATCTTTGGGGAAATAAATGGTCTGCCCGTTTCCTTTAACCTCAATCCGTACGAGTTTATTCTTTGAAAAATAGCCAACCATATTCCGCCCTTTAATCTGGTTGAAACGGGTTGTATCTTCCTGGGAAATGATAAAGGAGGAAGAGACCAGGTCGATATAATCCATTTCTTTATGTGCCAGATGCAATTCGATATATTCTGCTGTAAGCTGGTGTTCTTCTGACCAGAGAACGGGATCGTAAAAAAACCGGAATACCGAGTCACTCTCAAGATAACTGAGTGAATCACATTTTCCCTGAATTTCATTACTGAAGATTTTCACATGGTAAGAGGCTGTTACAATTTTGAATAATCCTGTTGAATCGATGTTTGATTCGATTGTGTCGGCATGAGCATAAAGTGTGTCATCTTCAGCGAGTTGTATGAATTGAGCACTATCGGTCAGCAATGCATATTCAGGTTCTTCCCTATAAAAAGCAAACTTCCCTTTCAGTATGATATTCTGTGTTGAATCATAAATTTCAACATTATCAAAAGCTCTTCCAATACCTGCATCCCTTTCATAATAAAGACTATCACCCTTTATATATTGTCCTTTTGAAGTTAAATAAGCATTTTTGTTAAATTGCGAGATATTCTGGCGGGTATCATACCAGCCATTTTCACAATAGATATAGTTCTCCTCACCGATAATCTCAGTAGGTCCGAAGAAATAAGCAACCTCTGTAACAGAATGATATTTAAGGGTATCTGCAATAATCAAATATTCAGGATTGGTAATTTTTACACTGTCTCTGAAATAAAACAATTTATCCCTGGTATAATAATGTCCCAGGATACTCTGAAGCAGGTTATCGCCATTTCTGATTTCTCCACCATTAAAGTAGTATCCGACTTTCTCCTCCACGTTGAAATCCAGCTGTTCAGTTGTCAGAACGGATTCTTTATCGATCAGCTTCACATTATGCCTCATCCGGGCAATTTTTTCAGTGCCATCATATGTTAACAGATCTCCATAAAGATCAAGTGTATCGCCCTGTTCAATATGGATATGATGATATGCCCTGACATAATTCTCATCCGGATAGAAATAGGCACTGTCGCAATACATAATTGTCTCTTCATGCTTTAAGGCTACGTTTCCAATATATCTTATCGCATTGGTTCCGATGGTCTCATCTTTTTCCATGCTGTCACTGTTGAGGATTTCAATTGTCGTTTCCTCCTGAGCCCGGGTAAAAGAAATCAATGTTACCAGGAAGAGAAGGGACAGGATAAGGGGATAGGTAGTTACTTTATGACGGATAGAAATCATTTAAGCAGTGAATAATATAAAAGAGAATTTGTGTTACAACTATGTTTCGGCAACAATCCGTTTCACACTTTTTTCAATGATGCTTGAAAAACATTGGTTACAGCCTGTGTTTACTTACCTGTTTCGTTGCTCGGAACCAGCAACTCCCGACATGGCAGAAATCTTTGATTTCTTTGCCATGTCGGGGATGCTCGAAAAACATTGGCACCTGCCTCGGGCGGATTGCCTGTTTTTCGGCACAGGAACCAGCAACCAGCAACTAAAATCCTTCCCGGGCCCATGTCGGATTATTAAAATTGCATCTCCGGAATGAGCCGTCAATATGAACAAAGGTTACAGCTATCTTCTCATTGACCCATTCCCGGTAAATTTTTTCTTTTTTCTCTGCAAGGGCTATTTGCTGGATCAGTGTATAATCTTCTTTCAGGTTTGCCCTGTGTGGGCGTGTACTTCTGGATAGTTTAACGATTTTATAAACCTGTTTGCCATTTTCATCAACCGATTCAAACGGTTCACTGATTTCCCCCACATTCATGTAGCGAATTATTTCATATTCAGTTGGTTGAAGATCATCCAATTCAAACATTGTCGAATTATCATATGGATTCACTACAAGTCCTCCATTTACATTTGTTTTTTTATCCTGTGAGAAATACATTGCTGCCCGTTCAAATGTGATACTGTCATTTCTGACAAGGTTTGCCAGGCTGTCAAGTTTCGATATCGTTTTAGCAACGATTTCAGGATCCAGTTTTGGCCTCATCAGTATGTGTCTGGTATTGACTCTATCTTCCCTGCGTTCAATCAGTTGTATTACATGATAACCAAATACTGATTCAACAATGTTTGAAACCTGTCCTTTTTTCAGGCTGAATGCAGCCTTTGCATATTCGGGGTCGAGCTCAGCGCGTCCCATAAAGCCAATCTCTCCACCCATTACTGAACTTTGATCCTGTGAGTACAAAACAGCCAGTGTTGCGAAATTTTCACCTTCGCTAATTCTTTTTCTTAAATCCAATAACCGCTGACGGACTTCCAGGATAGCTTCATCGGAGACAGGTGGATAGATAACTATCTGTTTAATTTCAATTTTGGCATCTATATATGGAATACTGTCTTCAGGAAGCCGGTTGAAAAATTGTCTTACTTCAGATGGTGTGATGGTCACGTCACCTGTAATGTTGGAACGCATTTCATTGGTAATCATCTGATCCCTGATGAGGCCGCGAAAATCTTCCTTTATTTCAAGAAGTGTTTTATTAAAATATTGTTCAAGCCTTTCCTGTGAACCTATCTGGTTTATAAAATAGTCTAGCCTGGCATTCAGCTGAAGCTCAACCTGGGATTCTGATACCTCAATACTATCGATTTTCGCCTGGTTAAGCAGCAGACTTTGTGCAAGATATTCTTCCAGAATTTCGCACTTTAAATCACCGGCTGATGTGATACCTTCTGCCCTGTATTGAAGGTAAAGATTTTCAATATCTGATTGCAATACCTTTTCATCTCCAACAATTGCCACAACGCGGTCAAGTATTCTTGGCTGGCCGAAAGAAGATATTACCAGGGAAAAAAGTATTAGCATTATCAGGAAAAATGCCTTATTTCTCATTGCTTATGAATTAAAAATAATATCCGAAAGTTTGATGGGTTTCAATACCCTTTTTTATCAATCCCTCTGGGGTTGAGATCAGGGCTGTTATTCAATTCCGGTAATTCGTACCGGGTTGTTCATTTTTAATCCCCTCCGGCGATCAGATAATTCTTACCTCCGGTTCCGGATAAGTACTATACTACAAATCTGTGATTCTGCGATCCTTTATCAATCCTTAGCCTCCGCCTCAGCCTTTTCAATAAATCGTAAAGTCCCCTTTCTTGATAGCATCATTATAAATATCATTTTCCATATCATTAAGGAACTGGACTTTACGTTTATTTAATATGATACTTTTAATATTGTTTTCAATATATTCAATGGGCGCCTGCTCACTTACAGCCCTGTAATCTCTCAGGTAAACAAAATATTTGTATGTGGAATCCTGTTGTTCAATATATTTATTATAGACTAAGAACCTGTCGGGATTGTTTATTTCCTGAGGTAGTTCAGATTGTATCATTGAAAAGGGTATCCATTGATCATTAAAGTAATCATATTTGTTGGCATACTGGTAGCAATAACTTTCAAGTTGTTGCATATCATCCTCATCTTCCGATCTGTAAAGCTGTCTCAATCTGTTAAGGTTTGGCGCATCTGCGGGTAGCTTGATAAATAATGCTTTAACGATTGTGTTATCAAGCAAAAAATTTGATGAATTTTCGGCATAATATTCCTCTATTTCACTTGGGTAAATAATTGTATCAAGTTTTTGTTTGATCAGTGATTGTTCGTATTTGAAGATCAGCAGTGATGATCGGTATTCATCCAATTGTTTACTTACATCTTTTTGTTCATCCGATAGGTTTAATTCGGCTTTTTGCAGCAGCAATTGTTTTTTAATCCACTTATCGACAAAATTATTTAGTATCAATATACTGTCATTTTCCGGCAGGTTGTTTGGAAATATATCCTGAACATCAGAGGTATAGAGATATTTTTCACCCACGCGTGCAAGAGGTTGCTGGGCAGGACGTTTTTCAAATTTCTGACATCCGGAATAACCGATTATAAGGATAACAAAAAAAAGGAAGGTTTTTTCGATGAGCTGATTCGTGAACATATTATACTTATTCTATCTTTGACAATAAGGATCTGTCTATTTCAATCGTATATTTTCTCCTGAGTTCGTCTATCCATTGTTTTTCGAGGTAGGTCTGGTAATCCGCTGTGACCAATCCCCTGGCTTCATTAAGTTTCTTAGCTGATGGCTTAATGATTCTGTTCTTTACAATGAAAACAACTTTATCATCCTTCATCATGTTTTCAGATAGACTTGTATTCCAATCCATCTGGTCTGCAAGGCTATGGTCGCCTTTTTCAAAAGTATCATTGTTAAAACTTATGCATGTACTATCCGAAAATTCTTTTATAATTAATTCAACGAGCTGTTCAGGTATAATTTTTTTCTTACTTTTTTTTGTAAGAATTTCCTTTGCCTTGTTTGCAACTTTTTCATCCCTGCAGGTATAAACCGTGGCATCGAGTCTCTCATCCCACATATAGTTATCTTTATGGTCTTTGTAATAGGCTTCAAGTCCTGCTGTATCTTTCACTGCTTTGGACCATACCATCTGATCGGTCAGGTCGAACAACAGAATGCCATCATGATATTCCTGGACAAGGTGTTTAAATTCCGGAAATTTATATATCAGATGATCTTCCTCGTACTGAAGTATTGCCTGGTCTAGGAAGTCATTATATTTGATATTAACCAGGACCCGTAAATCCATTTTTCTTCCGCCCTGGTTTCTTTCAAGATATGATGCAAAATCTGTCTGAGTGAATTCTGTTTCACCAATTTCAAAAAGTATTTTATCCAATCTGTCTGTATTGCCCGGATCCCACTTTTTATCAAAAAAAGTTGTATCAACCAGTGTATTGAATATGTTCAGGTTTTCCGGAAATTCCTGGAAATCATATTGGTTTTTAATCTTTGTAATTAACGCTTTTCTGCTGAAGACGCTCCTGTCACTTCTTGTTACCATATTTTCGAGTTCAGGTTTTAGCAGGTCGAAATTATCAACTCCTTTTTTTTCGATAAGTTTGATGATGTGCCAGCCAAAGGCTGTTTGAACCGGTCTGGAGTATTCTCCGGGATTCACCAGGGCGAAGGAAGCCTCTTCAAATTCAGAAACCATTCTGCCGGTTCCAAACCACTGTAACTCACCGCCCTGTGACGCGGAGCCCCGGTCTTCAGAATACTTCCTGGCAATTTGAGCGAAATCCTTACCCTGTTTAAGGCTGTCGTAGTACTGATATATCTTATTTTTGGTTTTTTCTTTTTCATCATCACTCATGGTCTCCGGTGTAAGTACCATGATGTGGGCCACTTTCACCTGCCCCCTGGCCGGCCGTTTATCCAGTACTTTTATCAGGTGATATCCGAAACGTGAACGTACAGGCATGGATATTTCGCCCACGGGCGTACTATAGGCGCCGGTCTCGAAGGGATAGACCATCCTGAAAACGGTGAACCAGCCAACGTCCCCCGAATTTGTTTTTACGGAAGGATCATCGGAAGTGGCTCGTGCAACCGTACTAAAATCTTCCCCGGCAAGGAGCCTGTCGCGTATCTGTATAGTCTTGTTGTATGCTTTCAGGGTATCATCCGGCGAG
>LJUQ01000139.1 GCA_001304505.1 Bacteroides sp. SM23_62_1 | reverse complement strand
ACACACCCCCATGCTCCCTGCTCCATGCCTTATATTCCCAAATACCATCATAAAAATTTTTAACTTTAGGAAATTTATCATGCTTCTATGAAAAAGACCATCGCTATTATCACGGGGGGAGATTCTTCCGAGGTTATCATCTCCCTCAGAAGTGCGGACCAGGTAAAATCATGTCTCGATAAAAAGGGATACCAGACCTATATTGTTTTTATCAAAAAAAATGACTGGCATGTGAAACTTGATAATCAGCAGATTGAGGTCAACAGGCATGATTTCAGTTTTAACATGGATGGACGGAAGATCATGTTTGATTATGCTTTCTTTGCCATGCATGGGCCACCCGGTGAAGATGGAAAACTCCAGGCTTACTTCGATCTTCTTGAAATACCATACAACACATCCGGCGTTCTTTCACTTGCTCTTACCTTTAACAAATACTCATGCAAGTCTTTCCTCAGCCAGTTCGGGATCAAAACTCCCAGGGCAATTTTGTTGAAAAAGGCCCTGGAGATCGATACAGAAAACATCATTGCTGAAATTGGGCTACCATGCTTTGTTAAACCAAATTGCGGCGGTTCCAGCTTCGGTGTTTCTAAGATCAGTAATGCCGATGAGCTCAGTCATGCTCTCCAGGTTGCCCTGAAGGAGGATACCCAGGTAATGATAGAAGAATACATCAAAGGGACTGAATTAACCTGCGGACTTGTCAAACTGCGCGACCGTGAATTGGTTTTCCCGGTTACCGAGGTCATCAGTAAGAAGGATTTCTTTGATTACGAAGCCAAGTACACCCATGGTATGGCTGAGGAGTTCACTCCGGCAAGAATAAGTAAAGAAACGTCCCTGCAATGCCAGCAAATTGCATCAAGGATTTATGACTATTTAGATTGCAGGGGGCTGGTCAGAATTGATTCCATTTTTAGCAACGGAGAATTTTATTTCCTCGAAGTGAATGGCATTCCTGGCATGACAAAAGCAAGCATCATACCCCAACAGATCAGGATATATGGACTTGCTGAAGAGGTGGTGTATGACATGATTATCCACGATACTGCTCAATGGTGATCGGTTGTCAGTTGTCGGTCCCAAAATGGTCGGTATCTTTGATTCCGTTACCATTTCGAGGATCCTCGAATTTCTAAGCATCCGCTAGCTGGCGGATTGCAGAAATTCGGGATTGTCAGTTGTTGGTTGTCTGTTTTCTACTTGATACTTCACATCTCACAACTCCCACCTCCTGACTCACCACTCACGACTCACCACTCACAACTCACGGTTCACGACTCACGACTCACAAATCATACTTATCAATCAGATACACCAGTGCTGCGATGGCTGCACAACCCAGTTGCAGTTCACGGATATTGACCTGTTCAAAGGTGTCGTTGGGTGAATGGTGATAATCGAAATAACGCTGCATTTCCGGGATGAAACTGATCAACGTTGCACCAAATTCACGCAGCGGACCGATATCCGCCCCACCCCCTCCCCTGACGAATTCAGTTATACCATAAGGTTTAAAATATTCCTTCAGTTGCAGGAAACCTTCCATTCTTTCCTCTGCAGCAGTGAATCCAAAACCCACCGGCGTCAATCCGCCCCTGTCGGATTCGATGGCCGCATAATGTTTTTCGTTATTCTCCCGTGCCAGTTCAGCATATTTCTTTGCGCCACGCTGTGCAATTTCCTCATCCATGAACATTACTGCCCTGATGGTCCGTTTGGGTTGAATACCAAGATCCTTCAGAAGCCTTACAGCTTCAATGGCATGGATGCATCCGGTGCCATCATCATGTGCACCTTCGCCTGTATCCCACGCATCGAGATGTCCACCGATGGTAATGATCTGATCAGGATAAACCGTTCCCTTCAGCTCACCAACCACATTATGGGAAGTGACTTCATCAAGGTTCTTGCAGTTACTGATGATATGCAAATGGAGATCCGGATCACCAGAAAGCAACCTGCTTAACTGCTCTGCATCGATTGTACTGACAGATACTGCAGGGATTTTGGGAATCCCTTCCTCATAGTACATCACTCCTGTGTGGGGAAAATCATCCAGGGCAGTTGTGAGCGATCTTATAACCATACCAATCGCACCATATCTGGCAGCTTCCGATGCCCCCCTTGTTCGCTGGTCAGCGGCCCCTCCATAGGCAGCAAATGTATTGATCAAAGTGGGATCCATTGGTCTGTTGAAAAAAACAAGTTTACCTTTAATATTCTCTGTGCCCAGCTTTTCAAGATCATCGAATGTCTGAACTTCCAGCACCTTTCCGATAATACCCTTTTCCCCTGTTCCAACCGATGTGCCCAATCCACTGATGGTCAGTTCATGAAATCCGAAAAGGGAAGAAATAACATATGCCTCTTCATTCATACCTCTTACCCATCTCTTTACCATTAACTCCTGAAGGTAGACACTGTCAAGTTCCATATCAAGCATAACCTGACTGGTAAATTCCACCGCCTCAGCAGCCTGGGGAGAGCCGCATATCCTGCCTTTTGTATTCTTGCACAGATACCTGAGATTTTCATAAGCGGCCCTGCTGGTCAGGGCTTCATCAAAGATCCTGCGGATTATTACGGAATCCTGGCTCTGTGCATATAGATTGACCAATAAAGAAAGAAAGGATATTATAGCAACTGATTTTTTCATTAATTGTCTGTTTGATTATGATACGTTGAAGATAAAAATAGTTAATTGTTGGGTAATATCAACGGTTGTTGCATCACGGTTAACAACTGGGCTCTGCAAATATTTAATAATGAGATGGTTGATCAGGCCAAAGTCGGCCAACCATATTAAGTTTTATTCTATTGGCGAGGGGCGTGTTACTAAAGATATAAAAGGTCTCACGCAAAATACGCAAAGTATTCATTAGAATCGTTAAGTTTTGATTATCAGATAGATGTACTTTATTGCTTTGATCTTTTCTTTGTGATCATTGCGTGAAAAATTAGTTATGACACAACCCCCAATCTTAAAAATTGGTTGTGGTCTGTAGAGCCCGGCCTACCAGCCGGATATTCTTATAACTATGATTTGTACATAGCCCACCTCCCCCTGAGTACCTGGGGGATTTCCTGGATGGAATGTAACAATGGCAGAACCCCTCAAATAATGTAATATTCTATCTATATTGCGAAACATTTTATGAATTGATATGTATAAATATCAGATTTCCATTTGATATGGTTTATGAAGAAGATATTTCTCCTCGTTTTATTTAGTTATTATTTCTCATTTATTGTCTGCCAGGATCAGGACACCAAAGGATTACTATTCGATCCGAACAATCCCCAGATTACCGAGATCATGGCTCTCAATTCTTCTGTGCTCCAGGATGAGGATGGCGATTATTCGGATTGGCTTGAGATCCATAATCCTACTTCCACATCGGTCAATCTTCAGGGTTGGTTTTTAACTGATGATGCAGGTGAACTGAATAAATGGAAAATACCTGCAGTAACACTGAATATGGGAGCTTATCTGATCATTTTCGCATCCGGAAAGAATCGGATTGATCCTTCTAAAAATCTCCATACAAATTTTAAACTGAGTGGTTCTGGAGAATACCTGGCACTGATAAAACCGGATGGACAGACGGTTGTTTTTTCTTTTGGTGAGAGGTTTCCGACTCAATATCCTGATATCTCTTATGGCCTCCTGGAGGATAATTTTGTTTTTTTTAATACCCCTACTCCGGGATCAGCTAACAGCACTACCCTTTATCTTCCTCCACCTGAATTTAATCTTACAGGGGGATTCTTACAGGAACCCTTTGACCTTGTGCTTTCAACATCAGTGTCCGGTGGTGTGATCTTATATACGACCGATTGCAGTGAGCCGGATAAAAATTATTCTGATGAATATATTTTACCATTCCCTGTCACCAAAACTACAATTGTAAGAGCAGCAGTATATAAAGAAGGATATAATTACAGTAATAGTATAACCCATACCTATATCTTCCCGGATGATGTTATCAATCAACCAAACAACCCGGAGGGGTATCCTTCTCAGTGGGGACCCTATTCAACCCTGCAGGGTTATGCCCCAGCTGACTATGAGATGGATCCTGATATTTGTGAAGATCCGGCATATTCAGGATTAATGACACAGGCTTTCTTATCCGTTCCAACAATTTCAATTGTTACAGAAATTGATAACCTGTTCTCTTCCAGCCCCGATTCTACAACCGGCGGGATTTACATCTTTACAGGCCCACCAACAGGTTACAGTTATTTCTCTTTTCCTGAAGAGCGAATGGGCGAAGGATGGGAACGGCCGGCATCCGTTGAGTTCATCATTCCGAATTCTCCCGGAGGATTTCAGGAAAACTGCGGCCTCAGGTTGCAGGGAGGACATAGCCGGCTCCCGGAAAAAAATCCGAAACATTCCTTTCGGCTTGTCTTTAAAAGCCAATACGGCAAATCCAAGCTTGAATACCCGCTGTTCGAGGATGAAGGAGCAGTCGACCGGTTCAATACAATCACCCTGCGTGCAGGATTTGGAAACACATGGCTCCACTGGACTTCTATTGAAAGGACAATGGGCCATTATGCACGGGATACGTGGAGTAAAGATACCCAGCTTGCCATGGGCCAACCTGCAGCACATAACAGGTTTGTCCATCTTTTCCTGAATGGGCTATACTGGGGATTGTATAATCCCTCCGAACGAATAGACAGGGAATTCATGGAATCATACTTTGGCGGGAATGAGGAGGATTATGATGTAATCAAGGATTTTACGGAGATTGTCGACGGTAACCTGGATGCCTGGAACCAGATGATGACACTGGCAAATGCCGGGTTGACAGATAATACTTCATACCAGCGAATACAGGGGAATAATCCGGATGGTACACAAAATCCTTCCTATCCAAATTATCTGGATGTGGAAAATCTTATTGATTACATGATCATGAATATTTACGGTGGCAATACTGACTGGGACCATCATAACTGGGCAGCTGCCCGGAACAGGCGTGAGCCTGGCAAAGGATTCAAATTTTTCAGCTGGGACGCCGAACATATTTTAAAAGATCCTTCAACAAATGTAGTAGATGAAAACAATGATAACTGTCCCAGCCGGTTATTTCAAAAGCTCAGGGAAAATCCGGAGTTCTGCCTGCTCTTTGCTGATCATGTCAACCATCATTTCTTCAATGGTGGTGCCCTGACCCCCGAAGCCGCTGCAGCACGCCTGAACAGGAGAGCAGAAGAAATTGAGCTTCCAATGATATGTGAGTCAGCCAGGTGGGGGGATTACCGTCGTGATGTTCACCAATGGCAATACGGTCCTTTTGATCTCTATACCAAAAATGATTACTGGCAGGTTGAACACGACAGGCTGATGAACGACTATTTCCCGGTACGGACTGATATCGTTTTGAATCAACTGAAAGAAACCGGCCTGTATCCTTACCTTGATGCACCCCGGTTCAGTAAACATGGAGGATTCATCGATCCCGGTTTTGAACTGACCATGACCAACACTTCAGGTACAATCTATTATACTATGGATGAAACCGATCCACGCCTTACCGGTGGCGAGGTTTCAAAGAATGCACAGATCTATAATTCTGATGCGGTAATTCTTCACCATAACCTGACTGTTAAAGCCCGCAGTAAATCAGGCGCCCAGTGGTCCGCACTGACAGAGGCATATTTTTATACGGATAGCACCACAGATATAACACATTATGAAACAAATACATTCAGCGATTCATACGGCAGCTTCCCGAATCCATTCAATACCGAAACCAATATCTTCTATTCACTACCGGAAGGTGGTGATATAGATATTGCGATTTATTCCATCGATGGAAGACAAATCACCACCCTTTATTCCGGTTATCAACCTGCTGGAGAACATACAGTTGTATGGCATCCGGATGGGCTTGAATCAGGAATTTACTTCTACATGATAAGCAGCCAGCAATTTAAGGCAACAGGAAAATTGCTTTTTATCCGATAGTTGAAAATATATCGGTATGCTCAGGGCATGACTTGAAGTCATACTCTGAGTGAACCGGGTACTCGCCGGTTGACTCTAATTCACCCGGTGAGTGAGGAAACCGGAATATACCAGGAATCAATGGTGGCAAGAATGTCCCGGCTGGAAAGCCCTGCCTGTACTGCCCTGCCCCACTGCGTCAGGCAGGCTGGCTTTTCGGCAGGCAGGCGGGCTCTACATATCGCTGGCTATAAGCACATTGGCCGATTGAAAGCCGGCCAACCGAAATCAATATATTACAATGGTGGTTCGACTTTCAGTCGAACCTTTTTTAAGAATGAGACGCATGTAGAGCCCGACTTTTAGTCGGGACATTCTTACCCTGCTGTGATTGTTCCTCAAAAGCTCAACTTTTAGTCGGGACTTACATTTTTTTCTCCGGTCGTACCTCAAAAGCCAGGCTTTCCAGCCAAGACATTCAGCTCATCACTGGTGCCTGAAAATTTTCCCCTTTCACGGTAAACGGGAAATCTCAGAGGATTGTTAAAAATTACCTCACTATCACCTTCCTGACATAAATCGTATCTGCATGGATGCGGAGGAAATACAGCCCGGGATAAAGGTTTTCACGGTTGATGGTTATGGATGGTGTGTCGATATGGTCAATAATCCTGACAATCCGGCCATCAAGACTGAGTATCTCGATCTTCTGTAAAGGTTTGTTGTTTCTCATGTCAATCCTAAGGAAAGTGCTGAAAGGATTTGGGTACATCGATATGTCCACATATTTTGATTCGGATATACCAACATTACAGGCACAGGCATCATTCAAAATAAACTCAACCTCGTAAATACTTGAGTCAATCCCGTTCGCTGCCGTCACTTTTATGAAGGTGGTTCTGAAGGGCCGCATATCAGAACCGGGACTTTGTATGTTAATATCAAGTGCAGGTATAACCTCAACAGTGGCAAACAAATCATTTGTTCGGTACTCCACTCCTGGTGTTTCTGGTTCTCCTGATTGCAGACATACTGTATATATAAGTGTATCTGGATGAAAATCAGGATCCAGCTCACACTTTTCACTCGAAAGTTCACTCAGACTCGCATCGGAAGAGGCATACAGGAACAGTACCGTATAGGTTTTAGTGGTCGTTCCATCATCGGCAGTTACGGTTATGGTTGTGGTCCTGTCTGCTGAATCCTGAGATGTTATGTCTGCTGCATGATCAATATCAAATTCTGCTAACGGATCCGTTGTTATTACGTTAAGTTGTGGTGTTACAATCGTTGTATCAGGAACCAATAAGAGATAATGCAGGGTGTCTTTGTGAAAATCAGGCCAGATTCTGCAGTCCCGGAAGCCTATATGGCCAAGGTAAGCACTGTGCAGAACCGGCCTGGCAAATGATGATTCAAATGCACCGATATCAACGTATATATCCACAGGATCAGGTCTTTGATTCCCGGAAACATCAGTTTCATGTGTATAATACCGGGTTGCATCAATTAACACTGAATCAATACCACGTCCTATGGCCGGGCTGGTATCTTCCAATTCAAATGTTGAGTCCGTTGCAAAAACCGGCTCCATCATACCTGTAAAGGCCACCATAAGAGACAAACCACATAAAACCGTCATTATCCTGGAGTATACATGTACCTTCAAATCCTGCAAGCTCACCGGTGAATGGAATCTGACCGACTTCATACTGGATAGATTGGGCACGGAGCCCGATACTTTCTACAGAGGGGAGGAGGTGAAGTATGAAAGAAGATATAATACAGATCTTTGAAAGATTTTTCATAACGATTCACATGATTACTCCAACTGACTCATATAAAGTTAGAAAATAAGAAGCAAAAAGTCAATGAGTTGGGGAGGAAACTATAATACTCAGGGCATAACTTAAAGTCATACCCTGAGTGAACCTTACTCACCGGGTGACTCAAAGTCGCCTGGTGAGTGAATCGTCATTCTTCCTCCGCTTTCCTATTCTTTGGGGAAAGAAACAGAAAATCATCACACAGGATCTCGATAGATTTCCTGTTATTGCCCTCCTTGTCTTCCCATGTATGTGTCTGGATTTTGCCTTCGACATACAATGCATCACCTTTTTTGACATAGTTCTCGATCACACCCGCCCTTTTATTCCAGGCCTTGACAGTATGCCATTCCGTTTTTTCCACCTCTTTCCCCTCTTTGTCATAAAAGATCTCATTTGTTGCCAGCCGGAAACTTGCAACCTTCAGGTCGTCATTGAGCTGGGTTACCCGTGGGTCATCACCCACATGACCCACAAGAGTCACTTTGTTAATACCTCTTTTCATTTTAATTGATTTTTGGTTAGAAAATAATATGTCTTCAATACTTTATGTCAAAAACATGGATTTATCGTATGCGAAAGGGTAGATTTTTTCGTAGTATAAAGCATTGGGAAGGGAATATTGTTGTGTCCCGGATAAAATTGGGCTCACAAGGAATAGAGGGTGGCAAGAATGTCCCGGCTTGAAAGCCGGGCTCTACAATTCGCTAACTATGAGTATATTGGCCGACTGAAAGTCGGCCAACCATTGCTAATTTGTTATAATGGTGGTTCGACTTTTAGTCGAACCTTTTGTAAATAATGGGAAGTATGTAGAGCCCGACTTTTAGTCGGGACATCCATTTCCACATTGCTGGAAGCGGGAGCCAATCTCAAGCCGGGATATTTCCATACGAATTATGCAATTACTCCAACAATTACTGAACACCTTATTCCCCCTCTCTGCCTTGTGCAGAAAGAGGGTTAGAAGAGAGAGTCATACATGTATATCTAATTATTTTTGGTAAGAATCGTACAATTCCTCCAACGACGCGCACGAACACACCAGGTTCCTGTCCCCATGCGCATCATCCACCCGTCCGACGGCTGGCCAGAATTTGTTTTCGGCGATCCAGGAAAGTGGAAAGGCTGCTGTCTTCCTGGTATAGGGATGGGTCCATTTATCTTCTGCTACTTCCTCCGCCGTGTGAGGGGCATTCTTTAATACATTATCAGCATGATCTGCCTTACCATCCTTTATGGACATGATCTCCCCATAAATTGAGATCATCGCCTCAACGAACCTGTCCAGCTCGTGAAGTGATTCACTTTCAGTAGGTTCTACCATGAGTGTGCCATGGACAGGGAAGGATAATGTGGGGGCATGAAAGCCATAATCCATCAACCGTTTGGCGATATCTGCCTCAGTCACTTCAGCCAGCTGCTTGAAATTCCTGCAATCGAGGATCATTTCATGGGCAACAAATCCATTAACTCCTTTATAAAGCACATCATAATGTTTCTTCAATGAGGCCGCCAGGTAATTGGCATTGAGAATAGCAGTCTTTGTTGCCTCAGTGAGCCCCTGGCCACCCATAAGCTTAATATAGGCGTGAGAGATTGTCAGGATCAATGCACTACCCCAGGGAGCTCCTGCTACTGCCGGGATGCCCTTAACTCCCCCGGTTTCAATAATGGGATGGGTCGGGAGAAATTCAACCAGATGTTCAGCAACAGTAATGGGTCCCATACCAGGTCCACCACCGCCATGGGGTATGGCAAAGGTTTTATGCAGGTTAAGGTGACAGACATCAGCACCTATCAGGGCAGGACTTGTAAGCCCTACCTGGGCATTCATGTTTGCACCATCCATATATACGAGCCCCCCGTTATGGTGGATAATCTCAACCATCTCCTTCACATCTTCTTCAAAAACGCCATGGGTGGAAGGGTAGGTGATCATGAAAGCAGCAAGATTCTCCTTATGTTCCTCCGCAAGTGATCTGAGGTTATTGAGATTCACATTTCCATTCTCATCACAGGCAACGACCACAACCTTCATCCCTGCCATCACCGCACTTGCCGGATTGGTGCCATGCGCGGAAGATGGTATCAGGCATACATTACGGGAACCTTCACCCCTCCTTTCATGGTATGCACGAATCACGATCAGTCCTGTATATTCTCCTGCTGCCCCGGAATTAGGCATAAAAGAGATCCCATCATATCCTGTAATAACTTTCAGGTCCCTTCCCAGTTCATTGATCAGTTCCTGGTAACCCTCCGCCTGGTCAAAAGGTACAAAAGGATGCAGATTGGCAAATTCAGGCCAGCTCAGGGCTAACATCTCAACAGCCGCATTCAGTTTCATCGTGCAGGATCCCAGGGAGATCATCGAATGGGTGAGTGAAATATCCTTACGCTCCAGCTTCTTGATATATCTCATTATATCTGTCTCGGAATGATAACGGTTAAAGACCTGTTGCTGCAAAAAACCGGTCGTCCTGGCAAAAGTTTTCTCGAAATAAAACTTTTCTTCACCCGCAGATACAGAACTGTATCTCCGGCCCAGGGGTATAGCAAAAATTTCCAGGAGATGCTCCACATCCTGAAGTGTTGTTGTTTCATCAAGACTTACCTGGACTGCTTTATCTGCTGGATAATAGAAGTTAACCTCCCTCTCCAGCGCAATTTTTCTTATATATTCTGAATGAACCCGTTCAGGCAGTGTAATTTTCAGTGTATCAAAAAAATCTCGGTTTTCAAGATGATAACCCAGCTCACGGAGTTTATCTGCCAGCATACCTGTTAATGTATGTATCCGCAGTGCAATCTTTTTTAAGCCTTCGGGACCATGCCAGACAGCGTACATGCCGGCCATGGAGGCAAGCAATGCCTGGGATGTACATATGTTGGAAGTGGCTTTTTCTCTTTTTATATGCTGCTCCCGTGTTTGCAGTGCCATTCTGAGTGCCGGCTTTCCATAACGATCAACAGATACACCGATGATTCTGCCCGGCAGATTTCGTTTGAATGTTTCACGTGATGCAAAATAGGCAGCATGAGGGCCTCCGTAACCCATCGGAATACCAAATCTCTGTGTTGAACCGATGACAATATCAGCACCCCATTCACCGGGTGGCTTTAAAAGGGTTAGGCTCAGAAGGTCGGCTGCTACACCGACCAGCATATGCATTGAATGAGCAGTACGCATAAATTCACTGTAATCGTTAACCTTACCATCTGCCCCCGGATACTGTAGGAGGGCACCAAAATATTCCTCTGATGGCCTGAATTTGCTATAATCACCGGTGACGAGTTCAATATTTAATGGTTTTGACCGGGTCTTCAGGAGATCAAGTGTCTGGGGAAATATATTCCTGTCGGTAAAGAATTTGTTTACGCCTTTATTTACCATCTCCTTCGAACGGAGATTAAACATCATAATCATAGCCTCGGCTGCTGCCGTAGGTTCATCAAGTAATGATGCATTGGCCACCTCCATACCCGTCAGGTCCATAATCATTGTCTGAAAGTTCAGCAATGCTTCCAGACGGCCCTGGGAGATCTCTGCCTGGTAGGGTGTATAGGAAGTATACCATCCGGGATTTTCCAGAATGTTCCGTTGAATAACCGCCGGCAAAACCGTACCATAATATCCAAGTCCGATATATGTTTTGAATAATTTATTTTTTGCGGCAATCCTCCTGATATGATCCAGGTACTCCTGCTCATTCATCCCTTCAGGCAGCCTCAATTCCCTTTCGAGTAATATGGAGCCAGGTATGGTTTGTTGAATCAAATCATCCAGGGAACCAATCCCAATCTTTTTGAGCATTATCTGAATATCTTCTGACCGTGGCCCGTTATGCCTGCATACAAATTCTGATGATGACATGTATGACGAATTTTTTTGATGTTGCGCTATTTGAAAAATCGTTTATAAAGCTGCAGAGAGTAGGGAGTAAGGAGTAAGGAGTAGGGAGTAGGGAGTAGGGAGTAGGGAGTAGGGA
>LJUQ01000014.1 GCA_001304505.1 Bacteroides sp. SM23_62_1 | reverse complement strand
ACTGTTGCATTTGCAGCCATGAAGGAAATTAAGCGGCAGGGATATAAAATTCCAGAAGATATAGCTATTATAGGATTTACGGATGAATACCATGCTACTATTGTGGATCCGCCCCTTACATCGATCCAGCATCCAACATTTGAAATGGGACAAATGGCAGCAAAATTGTTTTTCAATTTACTTGAAGGAAAAACCAGTCCCCAACATGTCGAGCTTAAGACGGACCTTGTAATCAGGGAATCCTCTGTAAAAGAATGAGTATTCAACTTTCCATATTGGAAGATTGAGTGTTAATTACCTACCTCCCCATTTTTTTCAAAAATTGATCATCAAGCTAAATAGGCTTGTCATTCATAAAATTGATGTAGATAATATGGTGACAATACTTTATCTAAAAACACATTAGATGTGATAGTTATATGAAATAAAGGAGCACTTATTAAGAAATAGTCTGCGGCCGGTATTACTCCTAACCAAAGAATTGAATAACAATAATTTTTATTATCTTGTTAAGAAAAATCGTGGTAAGAAATAATTGTTTGCAGCACTACTAGGGTTTGTTATTAGTGTTATTTTATGTAGCTTAAAAGAAAAATACCAAAAAAACAGATGCATATACTATAATAGGAGGTGTGACCATCAATCACTGGCTTTTACAAATTAATCGAGGGGAAGAAAAACGAATGAACCTTTTCACCCAAAAGATTATGAAATTAATAGAAGATATCGAATACGACAATATTCTTCTGCTAGGGGATAAAGAGCAATTGGAAGATGAATTTGGAAATAAGGATGAGGAAGCTTCCAGACTCTTTCACGATCCTCTTAAGTCGTTATAAGAGGCCAACCTCAAAGTAATGATGAACCTGCAAATTATCTGATCACATTACTATGATAAACAAGAAAGACCTTTATGGACTGATCCGGCAGAACTAATGCTATATTATAGATCGATGCACTGGATCTAACCGGAACAGAGGGAAAAATGGAAAATTGATTGTACTAAAAACTTATAAATCATGAAGACTAAAAACTTAATTTTTATCCTGGTCATTTCATTTATACTCTTTACCTGCACATCTGACAGGGGTGGAAGGGAAATACAATCCCGACAGGATAACAAACGTCCGAATTTTGTGATTATCTATTGTGATGACCTGGGATACGGAGATCTGGGATGTTTCGGTGCAAATGACATCAAAACACCGAATATTGACAGAATGGCTGCTGAAGGGATCAGGTTTACTGAGTTTTATTCAGCTTCTCCTGTCTGCAGCCCCTCGCGTGCTGCCCTGCTAACAGGGCGTATCCCCCAGAGAATGGGTATCAATAATGTATTCTTTCCTGAAAGCTTTACCGGGATGCCCCTTGAAGAGATTACCATTGCTGAAGTACTTAAAAAAGAAGGCTATGCTACCGGCATCATAGGCAAATGGCATCTTGGGCATATGGAAAAATTTCTCCCTCTGCAACGAGGATTTGATGAATATTTTGGGATCCCGTACAGCAATGATATGGAAAGTGTAGTATACCTGAGAGGAAATGATGTAGTGGATTTCAACGTAGATCAAAGATATTTAACAAAGACTTATACCGAAGAAGCGGTTAAATTTATCGAAGAGCACAAGCAAAAACCTTTTTTACTTTACCTGGCACATAATATGCCCCATGTACCCATTTATGCGTCAGAGGATTTTCTTGGCACTTCTGAAAGAGGTTTATATGGAGATGTTATTCAGGAAATTGACTGGAGCGTCGGGCAGGTGATGAAAAAACTTGAAGAAAATAATTTGCTGGAAAATACTCTCATAATCTTTTCGAGTGATAATGGGCCGTGGCTGGTTATGGAGGACCTTGGTGGTTCAGCTGGCATCCTACGAGAAGGGAAGCAGTATACATTTGAGGGTGGACAAAGGATTCCTACTCTAGCAATGTGGCCTGCCATGATCCCCCCGGGTCAGGTTTATGATGATATGGCGGTAATGATGGACTGGTTTCCCACCATTGCAAGTATTGCAGGTGCAGAAATACCGGATGACAGGCAATATGATGGAGTGGATATCAGCCATGTTCTTTTTGGAAAAGGCCCCAGGAACGGCCCCGGATTTCTTTATTTTGATCTTGCCGAATTGCAATGTTATCGGGAAGGAAATTGGAAAGTTAAGCTCCCTTATGAAGGATTTCATGGTTCTCGTGGGAAGAAAGCCGTACCTCCCCATCCAATGCTCCTCGTGAATCTTAAGGATGATCCGGGGGAACAGCATAACCTTGCAGATCAGATGCCGGAAAAATTAAAGGAAATGTTGCAAAAAATGGACAGTGCAAAAATTGCCCTGGGGGACTTGCCCCCTTCACTTGTAATCGGAACACCAGCAGATAAAAGCCATTTTGATTATCTGATTAAAAAACACAAAGTAGAAAATTATTGGTATAAAGAATGGTGAAAGGGATCAGTTAAGGATATATGTATTATTCCATATTACGCAACAGGATAGTAAAAATTTACCAGTAAATCAGGAAATGGTGAAATACAAACAATCGCAACGTAATCTTCTAAAGTCAACAATCCTGGTGATTACAACCCTCCCGGTAAGTTCAATGGAGGTCTGTACCAATAGATCCTCATAAGGGATTCGGAAAGAAAAATTTCTTAATTTTTCAAGGTGCAAAAACAGGGGTTCTTACTACCTTTCGCAGAAAGTAATTCAACTTTGTAAATGACATGATTACAAACATTTAATTATTGAAATGGGTGTTCAATATATTCCGACTGACGCTGGTCATTATAAGCGATTTTTCCATTTCATCAATATTTTACTGATATTTTATTCTCCCTGGTTCTCCAATACTCGAACATCTTCTCCGCGGCCACCTGTTCATCAACCTTAATATATTTAAGAAAATTCCGCTCAGTCCGGTGACCGCTGATCTTCATGATAAACAGGGCAGGAGTACCTTTCAGATATTCATTTGTGCAGAAAGATCTCCTGCAGGTATGAGAGGCAATTAACTCAAATTTCTTAAAGGTTTTATCAATACGTTCTGCACCTCTTTTCTGTGTGATGATGATCTCTTCATCAATTCTGGCTTCTTTTGCAATATCTTTGATCAGTTTGTTGAAATCATTCATATCTCAAAGAATTGACCGTGCTTTGATTAGCAGCCTTTTGACTTTGCCAGAGTATCGTAAGAAGTGCAATAATGTAGACAATAACTCCTGCCAGGATAAATACCCACCAGCTTATATCCGTTTTGTAGGCAAACCCCTGCAACCACTTTCTCAATGCAAAATAAGCGGCTGGAATTGCTATCACAAGTGCAACAAATAACCATCTGTTGCTATCCCTCATAAACAGTAAGTGTATATCCCTTGAAGTTGCACCATGCACCTTGCGGATCCCAATCTCCTTGATTCTGCGAAGTACCGTATATGCCATTAGTCCCATCAGACCCAGGCATGAGACAACGATAGCCAGAATTGACAGAAGGGAGGTAATCAATCCGATTTTTCTGTCCGTTTTATACCATGCATCAAATTCACTGTCCATAAAAGAATATTCCATCGGCCGGTAAGGAACGAATAATTCCCATGTATCCTCTATAAATGAAATTACTTCTTTCGTTTTGCCCTGTTCTATCCTTACACTGATAAAGCTTTCCGATCCGGGGGCAATGAGCACCATTCCCATGGGTTCAATAGTATTATGCAATGATTCATAATGAATGTCCTCTACAACTCCTATAACTGTGTAAATCCTCTCAAGTTCATACCTTTTACCGATTGGTTCGGTCCACCCAAGTCTTTTAATCGCTGTTTCGTTCATAACCATTCCCAGGTGATCAGTTGAATAGGATCTGTCAAAAAACCTGCCGTGTTTCAATTTCATGCCAAGCACATCTAGATATTCATAATCACAATAAATCACGGTTATATGACAATCCTCCATCGCTGAATCGACAGGATGTCCCCATACACTGAAATTATCTATCCCGGGTACACTTTCTGAACTTGAAATCTGCATGATACTGCTATGCGTACGCAAGGTCTGCTTGAATGCATCATGAGATGAGTCCAGGTACCAGGGGTTTTTTATCAGCAATATGTTTTCCTTGTTGAAGCCTTTCCCGGTCATCTGTTCCATATACCTGAATTGTTTATAAACAAAAATGGATCCTGTGAGGAAGAATATACAAAGTGCAAACTGAATGATGATTAGTTTGGAATTGAAAAATACTCCGATAGTTTTGAAATCTTTCCATGCTTCAAGATCACGTGTTGTATTGTTTGAAACAAGAACAACCGCCGGGTAAAGACCCGCTAACAAACCCATGATTATGACGATGGCAATTCCCGTTAATATGTGACCGGGGGAATAAGGTATGGTTCTGTCCAGAACCCTTTCCACTAACTGCTGAAACCAGGGAAAAACCAATTCTACAATACAGACAGAAAGAACCAGGGCAACCAGGAAAATAAAGACCGCATCGAAAATGAAATATATCAGTTCTTTCGAAGTAGAAGCACCAAACATTTTTTTAATTACTACCTCTTTCCTGCGACTGAGGGATTGGCTGGTATGGAGGTTTACAAAGTTTATATTGGATATCAGTAAGATGAGCACCACAAGGACGGGGAAGAAGTAAATGGTAAAATAGCTGCCCCTGGGAGTTTCATAACCGGCAGGGTATACTTTGGTGTTCAGGTGGATATCCTGAATGGATTGCAAAAGGTATGTGCTTCTACTATAATTGTAATAGTTAGAACCATAAAATTGTTCCAAAAACTCAGGTAGCATCGCTTCGATCTTATCTTTCTGATCAGGGTTTTTCAACAATATATAGGTCTGCAGAAAATGATTAAAATGACTTGTATTGTTAATGAACCGAAAAGATGTTGAGGATATCAAAAAATCCGGTCTCATGTGAGAGTTTTCTGGGAAATCAGCGAACACACCTGTAACTGTATAAATACTGCCATCTGTTCCAAGGTCACTGCTTTCGATAGTAAGATGTTGACCCATTGGATTTATGTTGGGATACAGTTTCTCAGCAGTGGACCGGCTGAGTACTACTACCCCCGGGTTGCTCAAGGATTGATCCTTGTTACCGGCAATAAGCATTATTCCGAAAACATCAAAAAATGAAGAGTCAACCACCAGAACAAGTTTCTCGGAATATACTTCATCTCCAATAAGAATAATGTTATTACTGCTGGAAAACAACCTGGTAGCAGCCAGTACCTCCGGAAACTCAGAATATATACTTTGGGCCAGAGGTGCTGGAACATCCGATGAGAATTTTTCACTTCCCTGCCAGTTCCTTATTATTCTGAAGACCCTTTCACTTGTTTTAAAAAATCTGTCATAAGATAGTTCATGGGTGACAAAGGACCAGACCAGCATCGCAATGACAAATCCTGTAATCAATCCCGTGAGATTTACTATCGTAAGCAGTTGGTTTTTAACAAGATTCTTTATGAATATCTTGAAATGATAGCCGAACATTTCAATAATATTTGGCCGGTTGCTTATCCTTTTAAAGGTGCAACAGCGTAGTTGCTACAATCCGGGGAAACAATCTTGATTTTCTACTCTAACTATGAATAAATATAAAAAAATTTTTGTTACAAACTGGAATGGATATAAAGCCTTGCACTTGTCGATCTAATTAAAGTATTATTGAGAGAGTTCATTAGCAAAAAGAAAGTGTTTTTTCAGTAAACAAAAAAAGATTTTTATTGAATATTAGCCGATAGATTCAAGCCAGGCTTCTGCCATCAGTTGAGCTCCCGCCATCGACGGGTGTACACCGTCAGGTAACCAGTAGTTCTCAGGAGTATGATTGGCAGCTTCATTAAAAACTTCCTGGAAAGGAATCCATATCGCATTAAATTCAAGGGATAATTTTCTGGCGATATCCTGATAAGCTTCGAATGGCTCTATCCAGGATTCATCAACAGCTGTGGTGTTTTTTAAGATGAAAGGCTGGCAAATAATCAGCTGGATTTCAGGAAGCTGGTTCTTTGTTCTTTCAAGTAAGCGGCGATAATCGTTTTCATAGATCTCAGGCGTTCCTTCATACCTCCCGTTACGCATATGCCAGTAATCGTTTACTCCGATAAGGATACTCAGGATATCCGGTTTTAGTTCCAGGCAATCTTTTTCCCACCGTTCGGCAAGCTGATAAACCTTATTCCCGCTTATTCCGCGGTTATAAAGGGCGAGGTTCTTGCCAGGATATTTTCTCAGGAGATTCGAGGCTATAATATATGCATAACCATTGCCAAATGAACCGGCATTGTTGGCCAGTTCATGTTCCTTATCCCGCCCTGCATCTGTAATGGAATCTCCCTGGAACAGTAATACATTATTGCTATCTATGATACCTCCGGCATTAACATCCGGTTTGATGCAGGAAGTAATAATAGCGGGAATAGATGCCAGCGTTGCGGTGCTGAACGTGGAGGTTTTAAGAAAATTTCTTCTGGATATACTCATGAATGCAAATATAATATAGTTGCCGATACTCAGGGCATGACTGTGAGTCATGCCCTGAGTAATTCAGCAATCACTCCTCTTTTTTACATTTTTTCTCCCAATATTGGATAAACAATATACAGCATAGTACAATCAAAAGACACGTATTGGCAACATGAAAATAGTTTACCACATGTACTACTCCAAAAATCTTTGCTCCCGAGATGAATGAAATGGCAGCAAGAATAATTATTATACCGGCTAATATGCCGAAGATCCAGATGAAAATTTCAAAGATTTTCATAACGTATTATTTTAAATTTTAAATTTCAGGCATATAAAGTTATAAAATTGAAAAGGGTAAGTCAAGGGAAAAATATAAACTCACCGGATGATTTTATATTCACTCACCGGGTGACTTGAAGTCACCCGGTGAGTATGGTTCCAATAAAAGACAACTGGCAATTTGGCAGTTTGCTATATTCTTTCACCGGGTGACTGCGAGTCACCCGGTGAGTGAAATATTTAATATCTTTGATGCTTTCACAGGATGATGTTTCTGCAGAAAATATCTGATTTTATAATTGATACGGGTAATTTCATCTGGAGCTACCCGTTATTAATCCTTCTGCTGGGTGGTGGCTTATTTTTCCTGATCTATTCAAGGTTCCTGCCTTTCTTTTACTTCCGTCATGCACTAAAATTATTATCGGGCAAATATGACAATCCGGATGAGCCCGGGCAAATCAGTCATTACCAGGCTCTCTCGACAGCCATATCAGGTTCAGTAGGCATGGGAAATGTAAGTGGAATAGCTGTTGGTATTGTCACCGGTGGACCGGGTGCTGTATTCTGGATGTGGATCAGTGCTTTGCTGGGTGCAGCAACCGAATTTTTTACCAACACACTCGGAGTTTTATACAGGGGAAGAGATTCAAGCGGTGAAATACAGGGTGGACCAATGTATGTAATAACTGAGGGTCTCGGTAAAAAATGGAGATTTCTGGCAATCTTTTTTTCTTTCTTCGGAATGATCGGAGTTACATCCATGTTCCAGGCTAACCAGCTAACCCAGGCAATAAGGGATATTATCCTGGTGCCAAACCATGTACAGGCAGGATTCACATCAAACCTGATCACAGGTATTTTATTGACAATCTTTGTTACCCTTGTTATCACAGGCGGAATAAAACGGATCGCAAAAATAGCTGCTAAAATAGCCCCCGTTATGATCATCCTTTATATTCTGGCCGTTATTTATATTATTATATCCAATCCCGGACAAATCATCCCGGGATTAAAACTGATATTCGTTGATGCTTTTTCTGCCAGGGCAGCCATGGGAGGAGCTGTCGGATCACTGATCATTACAGGAGTCCGGAGAGCTTCCTTCTCCAACGAAGCAGGCATTGGGGCCACAACACTTGCCCATGGTGCCGCGAAAACAAATGAACCTGTTCGCCAGGGATTGATTGGGATGCTCGGGCCATTCATAGATACGATCATCGTTTGTACGATGACAGCCCTGGCAATCATTATCACCGGTGTCTGGGATCACCCTGAAGCCGATGGAATAACCCTTACCGCCCTTGCCTTTGAACAGTCAATCCCAACTTATGGTCCCTATATTCTGATCACGTGTGTTTCAATCTTCGCATTAAGCACAATGTTCTCCTATCCTTATTATGGTGCCAAATGCTTCTCATTCATTTTTGGTACAAGACACACTTATATATATTATATATTTTATATCCTGACAATCATGATCGGTGCCCTGGGATCCCTCAAGGTTGTTCTCAGCATCATCGACAGTTCTTATGGACTGATGGCTTTCCCCACAATGTTGTCCGCTTTATGGCTCGCACCAAAAGTTATGAAAGCTGCAAAGGAATACTTTAAGAGGGTGTGAAAGTTGACATTACCCGGGACTGTGCCACAACATCAATATAATGTTTTAGGCAGGGAACGCAAAGTATTCGCCAAAACCACAAAGCATTGGTTAACAGACATGTATTCTTTGCGCACTTCATATAATCTCTGCGATCATTGCGTGAAATATCAGTTGTGACACAGCCCTGAGTGTTTCATGGGAGTCATCGTATAAATAAAATAATTAATTCCAAAAACAGATCTTTCATAACACTTTTACACTTACCCGCTTACTCACTTATCCAAATAAACGCATCAACGCATTAACGCATCAACGCATTAACGCTTCTTTGCCATAATTACCTAAATATGTAATTTTATCCTGATTGTTAAACCTCAAATAATTCAAAATGAAAAAGATACTGCTTATTATACCTTTTTGCTTTCTGGGCATTCAAATATATGCTCAAACCGAGGAAGCACCCAGGCCGGTAGCTCAATACAGCCAGTCAAGGATGACTGCTTCAGGGATTTTGTTTGTATCAGGCCAAATACCAATAAATCCAGAAACCGGGGAATTATTGAAAGGTGATATTAAAGCTGAGACTAATCAGGTTATGAAAAATATAGGTGCCATACTGGAGGCAAATGAAATGTCGTATTCCGACATCGTAAAGTGTACTGTTTTTCTGACCGATATACGTGATTATTCAGCTATGAATGAGGTCTATGGTAGTTTCTTTAAGGATCATTTTCCTGCCCGGGAGGCTATTGAAGTAGTAAACTTACCCCTTGGTGCAAGTATAGAAATTTCTGCAATTGCTTCGAAATAAGCAGAGCACTCAGGGCATAACTGTCAATGATAGAGCACTGACACTCAGGGAATGAATGATAGTCATACCCCGGTCAAATAACACGCCCTTAAGTCAGGCCCTTAGTTCAGCTATCTCATGCACTGCCTCAATAAACTTATCCAGGTCTTTTGTTGTTATATATACATTTGGAGTAACCCGGACCCCATGAATATTCTCCCAGTTAATTGAAATCGTATAGATCCTGTACTGACTGAGCAATTTTTTCTGAATATCCGCCGGCTCCATACCTTCAATCGCAAAATTTCCCAGTCCACAGGCAAATTCAGGCCTCTTTGATGTATAAAACTTTATCCCTTCAATATCACTTATTCCATCCATCCAGTAATCTTTCAGGTATCGTAACCTGGCTTCTTTCCTTTCCGAGCCTATCATATCATGAAAATTAATGGCAGTACCAATGGCCAGTTCAGCAGGGAAGGACCGTGTTCCCATGGCTTCAAATTTCCTTATATCTTCACTTGAAGGATCGGCAGGTGCTGTTAAAGGCCAGATTTTTCCGATCTTATCCTTTTTTACATATAAAAAGCCTGTTCCAAATGGCGAACATAACCATTTATGCAAACTTGTCCCGTAGTAATCACAATCCAGGTCAGGAATCTTAAAATCGAGATGAGCAAATGTATGTGCACCGTCAACCAGGACTTCTATTCCTTCCTGGTGAGCTGCATCGGCCAGCTTTTTTGCCGGGAGGATCTGGCCCGACCAGTTGATCATATGCATGATTTCGATAATCCTGGTTTTGCTGGTAAACTGTTCCTTGTAAGCATTCACAATAGCTTCTTCATCTTCTATTGGTTGCGGAAGATCAACCCATTTCAGAACAACACCATCTCTTTTTTCCCGCTGTTTCCAGGCATTGATCATATTCGGATAATCCTGTTTTGTGAGGATAACCTCATCACCCTTTTTTAAATCAAGGCCAAAAATGACTATTTCAAGTGCTTCTGTGGTATTCCGCACAATCGCAATCTCATCGGCTTGACAACCAGCCATGGCTGCCAGGTCACGACGAACCGATTCCCTCCCCTCTCCAACCACATTCCACATATAATAGGCAGGCCCCTCATTACTGAAACGGTTGTAACTTTCAAATGCTTCCTGTACCACTTTCGGCTGGGGACATACTCCACCATTATTCAGGTTCATGATGTTTGGTGAGGCTGTATAGGCCTGTTGAACATACATCCACAGATCCTCATCTCTGGCAGTATCAAATGGATTGAGCCCCTCTCCGGACTCCAGAATTTGTTTAAGATTCCTCCCAAAGGAATCATTATAAAAAGAGCTCAGGATCAAAGCACCAAGTGCAGATACAGATCCTTTAATAAATTTTCGCCTGTGTGTTTCCATAGCAGATGATTTTTATAAATAGGATTAATTGTATTCTGACGTTTGATTGCAATTTACGAAATATTCACAGCCAGCGGAAAATTTTCTTTTATACATTGCTATACCGCCCGATTGGACCGCAGTATTAACCAGTCTGAATATATACTATGTATCACTCTAATGTTACAGGAGATAAAACTGTATTCATACCACCAGCAACGTCTGAAGCACAGTATTAATAAAAAGGATCTTATATTGATGGGTGGTTGTTTTTGTTATTTATCAGGATATTAATTTAGAATAATAATTAATTTTACAGCATCTCAATGGCCAGTTGTTTTCTTATCGGGGCTGTAATAGAAAGAACAGATTATATTTCTTTTTTCTGCATTATACAAACTATTTCAGTGATGGAGTCAAATTCCGGCATCTACAAGTCAACCAAGGGAAAGGTGTTTATTAATGATCTGGGAATACTTGTCCAGACTTATCACGATAATGCCAGCCTTACAATTAATGATGCCCGTGAAGATTTTCAAATTTATAAGGAACTCTGTAAATCCATTAAAAGGCCTGTACTTGTTGATATCAGGAATATCAGGTCAGTTAAAAGAAAGGCCAGGATGCTCTATTCAGGTCGCGAAGCAATTAATTATCTGACGGCAGCAGCACTCCTCATTGGGAATCCTGTAAGCCGGATTATTGGAAATTTTTATATGGGGCTGAATAAAACCGTGTTTCCTCTCCGGTTATTCACGAATCAGAAGGATGCCCTTAAATGGCTTAAATCCTATATCTAAATTACTCAACTGATGCACCTTAAAGATTCAAGGATTGAAGAAATTATTCAAGTTATCCAGAATATAGCATCTGGAAATTATTCCTCAAGGGTATCGATTAGTAATAAAAAAGATGAGATTGATGGCATTGGAACGGGCATTAACATGCTTTCGGAGGAGGTTGAAAACATGATCAACCAGCTGGCCCGGGAAAACCTTCATCTTCAGGATCTTGTTAAAAAATTAAAGGAAACTTCAAATGAATTAAACAAGAGCCAGAACTTATTCAGATATGCATTTCATTCCAGTCCGGATTCGGTTATTATTTCCCGCGTCGATAACGGATTATTTATCGATGTGAATGATAGTTTTTGCAAGCTAACTGGTTTTAGCAGGGAGGAGGTAATTGGCAGGACAGTTTTTGAATTAAACCTCTGGATAAACAAAAAAGAAAGAGAAAAATTTATGACCGCGTTGCGGAGCAAAGGAATAATTAACAATCAGGAAATTAATTTTCGCCGGAAAGATAAGCAGATTAGAACGACCCTCATGTCTGCGATTGTATTGATGCTGGAGGGAATTCCCCACATGCTCTCCATTACCAGAGACATTACTGATCTGAAAGAAATCCAGGAAGAATTGCGTACCTCAAAGGAGAGTTATGAAGATCTGATAAAATCAGCACCTGATGGAATTGTTGTCCTGGATAATAAAGGAGTGGTAACCATGGTTAACCAGGGTTTTGCTGATGCAGGTGGTTACACCGCCGAAGAGCTGATAGGAACACATTTTATCGAATTCCCCGGTTTCCGGAAGAAAGATGTCCCCAGTTTTGAAAAACATTTTACTTCACTTATCAGTGGACACAGGCCGGAGCCCCTTGAAATCAAATGGTGTGATAGAAAAGGGATCCTGCGTACTTCTGAAATACATGTATCACCCATAAAGAAAGACAATAAAATTAACGGTATTCAGGCTATTATCAGGGATACAACTGAAAAGGTCCGGTTTATTGAAGCATTAAAATCTTCGGAAGAACAGTATCGAACATCTATTGATTCAATGCAAGAATGGATCCACCTGGTTAACCGGAATATGGAAATCATCCTCGCCAATAAATCACTTTTTGAAATTGCTTCGATACTGGGCTTTTCGAAAAATCTTGTTGGAACGAAATTCTATGAAGCCTTTCCGTTCCTAAAAAAAACTGTCAAAGATGAATATGCATCAATCTTTAAGACCGGAAAGACCATACAAAAAGAAGAATATTTCACTTTTAGCGGTAACATCATCTATACTTTTACAAGATTAATCCCAATCTACGAGGGAAAGAGGGTTGAACGCATCCTGACCATCATTCAGGACATTACAGAAAGGAAAAAAGCCGAAAAAATAAGGGAGCTCATGTACTCTATTTCAAATGCGGTAACCCTTACTAAAGACCTGAATGAACTATTCCATGTAATTCAGAGGGAACTGGGGAAAATTTTCGATACTACAAATTTCTTTATTGCTCTCTATAATAAGAAAAATGATACCCTTTCTCTCCCCTACTTCATTGATGAAAAGGACAGTTTCAGCGAGTTCCCTGCTAAAAAATCCTTAACAGGATACATGATAAGGAATGACCGGCCATTGCTCATGAGAAATGAACAGATTGAAAAACTGGTCAGGTCAGGTGAGATTGAGGACGTTGGCACACCAAGCAAAATCTGGCTTGGCGTTCCTCTGAAAATAAAAGATGAGATTATCGGAGCTCTCGTTGTGCAACATTATGAAAACGAGAACGCGTATACAGAACAGGACATGGAGATTCTGAAATTCGCCTCTGCCCAGATCAGCCTGTCTATTGAAACAAAAAGGGCATACGATGAAGTCCAGATAGAAAAAGCCTACTTCGAGCAACTTTTTGAAAACTCACCTGAAATAATTGTCCTTACAGACATTGAGGGACATTTAATAAAAGTTAATAATGAATTTGAAAAACTGTTTGGATATACTGCTGAAGAGATCCTTGGGAAAAAAATAGATGATCTGATCGCCCCTGACGACCATTATGACGAAGCAATTTCGATATCAAAAAGGGTAGGAAAAGGTGAAAAAGTAATACTGGAAACTATCCGGCAGGATAATAAAGGTAATCAAATACATGTCTCTTTGCTTGGAACCCCGATTGAGATAGGTGGAGGGCAGGTAGGAGTGTACGGTATATATAGAAATATTTCTGAGCAAAAGAAAGCCAGGCTGGCCCTCGAGGCAAGTGAAGAGAAATTGAGAAACATTTTATATTCATCCCCGGATGCAATTACCGTCGCGGATCTGCGTGGATATATCATTGAAGGTAATCCGGCTGCTCTGGAAATATTCGGTTTGTCATCCATGGATGAATTAATCGGAATGAATGCAGTAGGCCTGGTCAGCCCAAAGGACAGAAAAAAAAGCCTTGAAGGATTCAAAAAAGTCCTCAGACAGGGATATGTTAAAAATGTTGAACTTGAGCTGAACCTGAAAAATAAAAAAAGAATTCTTGTTGAAATATCTGCCAGCATCATAAGGAATGCTGCGGGCAAACCAATAGGTATCGTAGGTGTCACAAAAGATATCACTGATCGGAGGGAATATGAAAAAAAGCTTCAGCAGGCCAAGGAAAAGGCTGAGGAGTCAGACAGGCTTAAATCCTCTTTCCTGGCAAATATGTCTCATGAAATAAGGACACCAATGAATGCCATCCTGGGATTTTCAGAGTTATTGAAAAATGAAGATATAACCCGGGAAGAACGTGAAGAATATATAAAAATCATCAGAAGTAAGGGGAATGAATTATTATTAATAATCAACGACATCATTGATATATCTAAAATTGAAACAGGAGATATTAAAATCTTCACATCACATTTCCCCGTCAATGACTTCATTCTGGAAGTTTATCAACAGTTTAACGAAGAAAAAGTCCTGATGAATAAAGATCATATTCAGTTGCGTACAAATATCCCTAATGATGAAGAACCGGTGATTAAAACTGACAGAGGTCGTTTAAAACAGATCTTTACCAATCTCATTCATAACGCGCTTAAGTTCACGTTTGAAGGATATGTTGAATTCGGATATGAATTGGTTAAACAATCCCAGATCAGGTTTTTTATTAAAGATACAGGCATTGGTATTCCAAAAGAGAAACAGGACATTATTTTCGACCGGTTCCGGCAGGTAGATGAATCAATCAGCAGTCAGTTTGGGGGAACAGGCCTGGGACTGGCAATATCAAAAAACCTGATAGAAATACTTGGAGGGGAAATCTCTGTACTTTCGATACCATTCCAGGGCTCGGAGTTTTCTTTTACCCTACCGGTAAAAGAGACCAGGAAAAAGGAATTCGATGTTACCTCACCGGTAATGCATGATGATGAATCACCTATCAAACTACCAGACCTAAACGGTAAGAAAATACTTGTAGTTGAAGATGATTCATCCAACTATCTTTTCATCGAATCTTTTCTGAAACGTTCGAGTGCAAAGATCCTGTGGGCAAAGGATGGATTACAGGCAATTGAAATTTTTAAAATGGAAGATAACATAGATTTGATTATTATGGATATCAGGATGCCTAATATGGATGGTATCGAGGCAACACAAAAAATACGCAAGATAAATAAGAAGATACCTGTCATCGCGCTGACAGCCTACGCTTTTACCAATGATCAGGAAAAATCCATCCGCGCAGGCTGTAATGATTTCCTGTCAAAGCCTGTTAAAATAGAAGCATTATCCGGCACTCTGAAAAAATACCTCTAGAAGAATTAACAACAATTTATCAGGGGAATATATAAATACCAACCTGTTGTACTACTGAAGCAAATAAGCGACTGAATGATAAATAATCTTATGGAGATCCGCGCCGCTGGGTGGATCTCCATATTTTTAAAACTCTATATATTCGGCTTCTAGCACAACACGTTGAATACTAACTTTTACCTGTTTCTAATCCTGCAGAAGTGAATTAAAATAAAATGAAAAACCGAAATTGAGCATTATGCCGTTTGTATTATGGCTGCCACCCATCTCCTTATTTTTCTGGTTCTCAAAAATATAATTGAGCATTCCTTCGAGAGCAAAGTTATCAGCCAGAAAGAAGGAGGCTCCGACACCTGCACCCACGTAAATGATTCGATGCTTAAATTTTTCACCGGTAGTTAATTTATCGACCTGGCTACCCAAACCACCTTTCAACTCAGCAAAGGGGACCACCGAGGCGACTGTTTTATAATAATAACGTGCAAACGGACCTATACGGAATGTGGTTGATGAGTAAGGATCACTCTCCCCAACTTTTGATCTGCTTAAATAATATTCAAGATCACCACCAACTGCAATCCTGTTTTTAAGGAAATACGCTGCCCGGGGATTAATATCAATAAAGATCATCTTGGTGGCATCTGTAGCACCCTCATCTTTCTCCGATAAAAAACCGAAATCCAGATTGCTCGAGGCACCAACCATTTTGCTTCCAGAGTTAAACTGGGCCGATAGAAAGCCAGCTGAGACAATGATTAAGATAAATGCAATTGTGAGTTTTTTCATGACTTTGATTATTTAATTGTTGTTCTGGTATTCAGCATTTTTTTATGATTATAGTAACCGAATTATGCAATTAAATCAACTATCTTGATAATGAAGAATTAGTAAAGCCCCGGCACGCAAGACGGTTCTGCAAATAACTTTATGATTAAATTACTGAGCTCTTCCATTCCCGTAACGCGTTAAAGTAAGTAATATTTTAATGAATTAAAAAACCCTGATTGAGTGGATCATCCGGATCGAAAGTGAATATTGAACTACCCGTAAAATAGGCAACGCCCGATACTTCCGGAATGATCGCCTGATAGGGGCCATATTTTGTCACAGCCTGAATCTTAACATCCATGGTTGTTCCAATAATACTTTCAATTGTAATGGATTCTCCGGGCATCAGATCACCTTTGTGATAGTGCAGCGCGGCACGGGCACTGATACCTGATCCTGTTGGCGACCTGTCCAATTCACCATCTGCAAAAATACAAACATTCCTGCTATGTATACCGGGTTTGTTGGATTTACCTGTAAAGATAGTCCCATAAAGAAAACCCAGGTCGGTTTCAAAGGGGTGATCAATATGAAAATCTTTGATGATGGCACTTTTAATCTTTCTACCTGCTGAAATTAATGAGCTGGCTTCTTCAGTATGAAGGCTTAATTTTAACCTGTCAGCCTCAACCAGCGCATAAAACGCTCCTCCATATGCAATATCAAATCTTATTATACCCAGATCTTCAACAAAGATTTCTTTGTTTTCCATGAGCACAAATGAAGGAACATTCAGGAATGCTACTTTATCAATTATACCACTCTTCACAAATCCCTTCCCAACAACCCTTCCAGCAGGTCCATCAATCAGAAGCTCTGGTTCCTTACCAGATTTTTTAATAATTCCCGTTTCCAGAACCAGTTTCGTCAGAGCGATAATGGCATGACCACACATCGTACTGTAACCTTCATTATGCATAAAAAAAACACCGATATTGCCATCGGCAGTAACCGGTTCAGTGATAACAGCGCCATACATATCAGCATGTCCCCGTGGCTCCCACATCGTCCCGGTACGTATAAAATCCAGGTTTTCCATAAAGTACCTTCGCTTCTCTAAAATAGTTCCTCCTTTTATTTCAGGCAATCCATTAACAATAATGCGAAGGGGTTCACCCGCGGTATGCATTTCTATTGTCTTTAATGTTAACCAATCAGAGGGTGGTTTCCAGTGTAAATTTTGAAGCATTTTCATTGTTGAGGTTTTATACCCTTGGAGCTCTTAATGAGCTCCAAGGATTATTCGATTTTCATTTTCTCATTCATCTCTAATGCCCTCTCATACAGGCATTTTGCTGTAAAAATATCGAACATGGCCATACCAACCGATTTGAAAAATTTTGTTGGACGGCTTCCGGTATCGGTTTGTCCCAGAATTAATTTTCCTATTGTAACCAGTAAATCATGATTTTTAATATATTTTAAAATTATACCTCTCGAAAAGCTTTTATATGTTAAATGTAAAATTTTATTTAATATCCTGGATTCCCCATATTGAACCTGGATTTATTCTGTTTTTACTCTTTTCAAATCTTCATCATTCATCCTTCATCATTTCGTATATCCCTGGTTATTCAAAGAACTCCTTACAAATGTTCATAACTCATCCTGAAATGATTTTTTATAGAGTAATAAATTTTTATAGTACTTTTGTCCTGATAGAAGATTTTCTTATTTTTGTATACGTTCGATCTTACTTGAGACATGAAGCCAATCCTAACATACTTCACGTTGTACATTACCGTGCCCACCCGGTAAGGTATCTTTTCAGAATATTTCCATTCTGAGATTTGCTGCTGCTCTTTCGTTTTAACAAGACATCATTTTTTTCTTTTCTCATTCTTTAATTTTTTGAAATCCATATTCTAATGTATTCTTCTCACAAATATCAAATACTAAAAGGTAAAATCAGAATTCTATTGAGTGACCTGTATGAAGCGATTGCCGGAACGGAACAGGATTTTACAAACGGAAAACTTGGACGGGCTATCTTTCTCCTCTCCGTACCAATGGTACTTGAAATGGTCATGGAGTCGGTATTTGCAGTTGTTGATATCTTTTTTGTCTCAAAATTGGGTGCGGAGGCCGTGGCGACGGTCGGTATTACAGAATCAATGATGACAATTGTATATGCAATTGGAATGGGTCTGGCTGTTGGGACAACTGCTATGGTATCTCGCCGTATCGGTGAAAAGAATCCTGAAAGTGCCGCATTAACTTCTTTCCAGGCTATCATGACGGGCGTTTTCGTTTCCTTATTAATTTCCATCCCCGGAGTATTATTTGCATCAAAACTCCTTTACCTGATGGGTGCTGACAGTAAAATGGTGGATCAGAATTTTATGTATACAGCCATCATGTTCGGCGGGAATGGAATAATCATGCTCCTTTTTATCATAAATGCGATTTTCAGAAGCTCCGGCGATGCAGCTATTTCAATGAGAATTTTATGGCTGGCAAATATTGTTAATATCATCCTCGATCCCTGTTTGATTTTCGGCCTTGAACCGTTTCCCGAGTTAGGCATTCAGGGAGCTGCCATAGCAACAAACACCGGCCGGGGAATAGCAGTAATCTATCAGTTCTATTTGCTCTTTAAAGGAAAAGGCAGGGTTAAACTGATGATCCGCCACCTGTATATCCAGCATAATGTTTTGTTACGACTGATCCGGCTTTCAATGGGTGGTATCGGGCAGTCCATCATTGCTACCACAAGTTGGATTGGCCTGATGCGCATTATAGCAGAATTTGGGAGTGAAGTTGTTGCCGGTTATACAATCGCTATCCGCGTGATTATTTTTACCTTACTTCCTTCCTGGGGATTAAGCAACGCAACTGCAACACTGGTTGGCCAGAACCTTGGCGCAGGGAAACCAGACAGGGCACAAAAATCAGTCCTTTATACCGGTAAAGTAAATATGACATTTCTCGGAATTATTGCGCTGGTCTTTATTGCTTTTCCTTCGGTTTTTATCAGGTTGTTTATCAATGATCCTGCTGTCATTGAAAGTGGTATTGTCTGTCTGAGAATTATCAGTTACGGGTTTATATTGTATGCCCTTGGAATGGTTATGGTCCAGGCATTTAACGGAGCAGGCGATACAGCTACACCAACAATCATTAACCTGTTTTGCTTCTGGCTTTTTGAGATCCCACTGGCATACCTGCTGGCAATAATGATGGGTTATGCGGAAAAAGGAGTTTATATAGCAATCATCACCGCTGAATCAACTATGGCAATAATAGCCCTGCTATTGTTTAGAAGAGGGAAATGGAAACTGAGAGTGGTTTAGTTTAGAGAACAGATCGGATGACTTTGAGTCATCCGATCCGTTTATCTACTCATCAAAACCAGGCCGCTTAAAGTCCCTGGCCCGGGGATAAGTTTTTTCAGTCATATTCCTTATTTTACCCAGCATTGTCAGGAATATCAGGATCTCATCCTCTTTATCTTTCATATTCTCAAGCAGGTAGCCAAAAGCTGCTAGGGAACGGTCAGTTGCAATAAGCGCAATCTTTGCTGTCCCATTTGTATGATCTGCCATCATCTCTGCCAGTTCAGAATCTTCTTCCTCCTTCTCATCCCTTAGTGAATTTTGGGCACGTCTCAGTTTAACATAGATAAATATATGGTACCATTGGATAACCTCAATGGCATCCTTAAGGTTAACAAGTTCATTCTCATTCACAACCGAAATGTTTTTAATGGCTTTTTCCAGGCTGTTCCTGTTTTCTTCAAACCACTTATGGGCTTTCAGCGAATATTCATGCGCCAGAGCAATATGCGGACTGTTCTGAATAGCTTCTTCTTCTGTCTCCTCTTCTGCATCTTCTACTTCAGGTTCAGCATCCAGTTCTATTCCCATTTCTTCAGCCTTCTCAGAGAGAAATTCAAATGTGGCCTGAAAGATTACAGACAACTGTTCCCAGAAAGCTTTATTATGAATATCCATTTCTTCACTCTCATCACCCATTTCTCTTCCCATGGCCCAATTCAGACAGCGTTTGGTAAAACCACATTTCTCACACCAGCGATCACAGTAATTATAAATCCCGGAGATATACTCCTCACGGACCGGCATCCTGCTCATTAATTCTTTTGCCTTGTCCACTTTTCTGCGAAAATCCGGATCTGCGTTACGGCCAACTGCTTCAACTGATTTAGCTCTTTCTTTCTTCTCCTTTTGAGAATCATTCACTTCATCATACTCTGCTTTCCACAGCTCACAGTCATTGCAATATTCCGGCAGCGGACAATTTTCATCGTCATAATCGCAAAACTCCACACCAATTGCACCGGTAGACAGGCAGACCTGGTCAATGTCCCAGTTATCCCTCAGAAGACGGTACCTGACTTTTCCAGGCAGATCATCTGCAGGATAGGAAGGGTAAAAACGAAAATGCTTCCAGAGTTTTTCCATTTCAATGGCAAGCAAAGCAGCCTGATCATCCGATAAACGTTCCGGCGAAGGTAACCTCTCCGTTTCAACACCCAGGATTTGGGATAACGGCTGCCTGGAGCCATTCAGATACTCCTCCACATCCGCAAGATGATCTTCCACCTTTTCAACCTGGCTGATAAGAAAATCTTCCATAATCTCAGGAGGATCATCATAATTTCTGGCTTTCCTGAGATCCTCGATTAATTGTTCAATGTAACGTTCCATTTCTTAAAATTTAAGGGTTTCTATCCCTTTATGACAGAAATGCTGAAATATCGTATGGAAAAAATGATTTTTTATAAAAAAAATCACTCAGGGAATGACTGAAAGTCATATCCTTAGTAAATCCCGTCACTATTCATACCTCAGGCTTTCAACCGGATTCCTGTCGGCCGCACGATATGTCTGATAGCTTGTTGAAAGAAGTGCCAGTATAATGATAATGAGTCCGGCAAAAACAAAAATACTCCAGTGAATATCTATGCGGTAGATATAGTTTTGTAACCAGCGATTAATAATATACCATGTAAGCGGAATTGCCAGCAGGAGAGTCACAAGAATCTGTACAAATATTTCTCCATTCAACAATAACAGGATCCTGAAAATACCGGCACCATTTACTTTTCTGATGCCTATTTCTTTTGTTCGCATTTCTGTGGAATACATCACAACGCTGACGAGTCCCAGTAATGCAAGAATAATTGTAAGCAGGGAAAAGATTCCCATGACTTTTACCTGCATAATTTCCGTCTGGTAAATTGCCGCATACAAATCATCAACAAAGTGGTATTCAAGAGGATAATCAGGATAGATCCGATCCCATGTATTTGCCACATAATCAACAGCCTGGTCAAAATTATTATCATCTACTCGAATAACGAAACACCAGAAAAAAATATGTTTCTGAAACATAACAATAGGTTTTATTGCTTTATTCATGGAGTAGAAATGGAAATCTTCTGAAACTCCGATGATTTTCCCTCCTTTGAAAATACCCGGCCACTGGAACGTCAGTTTAAATGGTTGTCCTATTGCATCCTCCGGAGATCTAAAACCCAATTTTTTCAACGCCGATTCATTGATGATATAATATTCGTTGGCATCCATACCCAGGTAATCCGGAAAATTTTCTCCTGCTATCAATGGTATATCATAAAATTCGAGAAACGAATTATCGACAGGCAAAACATTCAAATATTCACCTATAAGGGATTCATCCATTCCATCCATTTCAAACTGCATGGCATCCAACACTTCATGGCCCGGTTCCTCCATACTTGCACTCACCTCCCTGACAAGAGAATTGGATAATAGTTCCCTTTTAAATATCGTATAATCATCAAGCACTGGCCTGGCTAAGTTTTTCAAAACAAGTATATCTGTCTGTCCGCTTCCGATACTACTTCCCAGCATATAATTTAACTGCTTATTTACAAGGAGTGTCGAAATTATCAGGATCACAGCTCCCAGAAATTGCAGCACAGTCATTGCTTTCCTGCCATTCATTTTTCCACGGGGATAAATAAGGCTGAATCCCGATTGATAGAAAATTTGGCCGGTGAGATTCAATAATTTTTCTTTCCCCCTTAATAATAATACCGGATATGAACCGATAAAAATACCCAGCCCAATAAAAATCAAGCCTGTAGTACATAATTGTAACCATATATTCCAATGAGCCAGATCAACCTGGTATCCAAAGATTTTATTAAACAGAGGCATCCCAATAATAAGTAACAGAAAGGAGAACAAAAAAGCGGTCAGATTCTGTGTGGCAGATTCAACAACAATAAATCTTGAAACATCACGTATTCTTGCTCCGACCGCCCGATTCAGAAAGATAAAACCCATCTTTTTATTTATAACAGTAAACTGAATGTTGGCATAATTGATTAAAGCAACAATCAGTAATACTAAAGCCACGATAAAAAATATGGAAATATTCTGGATATTTCCGTTATGTTCTATTTCACGGTCCTTATCTGAATAAAGATGAATATCTTTAACCAGTTGAAGATGCGGAGTCCAGTCTGCCAGATCTTCATTATTCATAAACTGCCTCAGAAAGTCCGGAAATTTAAACAGCATTGTTTCCGGATCACTGCCTTCATGCAATAACAAATAGATATAAGCCCATCCAACATGTTGTTTCGGATCATCAAATGAAGACAGAATGTCAACATGAAAATGTGAGTTCACCGGAAAATCTTTCATTATACCAGTTACAGTATACATATTCATGATGGTATCAAACTGATGCCCTGAAAATATCTCTTTCCCAACAGGGTTTTCATTCTCAAAATACTTGTTGGCTATACTCTCGGAAAGAACCACACTCCTGGGTTCAGCCAGGATTTTTTCAGGATCACCCCGGAGAAGTTCAAATCCAAAAACTTCAAAAAATGATGAATCGCTGGAGAAATTTCTTGAGTTGTAAAACTTATTCTGGTTTATCCTTATCCTGGATTCACGCATGGGCTGTAACCTGATCATCTGTTCAACTTCCGGGAAAAACTCCGGGATCTGCAGAACCCAGTTCTGGTAGCTTCGGGCAAAATGGGATTGGTGTTCCTTGCTATGGTATTCAAATGTTAATCTGTAAAGCCTCTCACCTGTAGAATAAAACCTGTCAAAGCTGAGTTCATAATCAGCCCAAACAAGAATAAAAAATGAGCATGTCATGGCAATGATAAGTCCAATGATGCTAATAAAATGGTAGAACCTGTTTCGTAAAAGATTACGAAAAGTATACCTCAGGATAATGTGAAGCATTTACAATTATTTGGATTCAGATAAAGATAGAAGAAAATGATGTTCCCGGAATACCTTTTAAGATTTATTAAAACTCAACGGGTAATATTCACCGTGACATTCAAGGGGTAACCTTAAATTACTCGCCGGGCGACTTGAAGTAACCCGGCGAGTATGCCGGTGAATAATTTCAGGATACGTGGCAAGAAATTTCAATTTGTCGGTGGAGTATATATCACTCTTAGATGATGATTTAAGTCACCGGCACTTATTTCCTTCCATTTTCAAATTCATATATTTTTAGTACGAATACCCTAATAGACACATTAACAATAATGAAAAAGAATGAACTTAACGATCTTCAAAAAAGATTAGTACAACTGGAAGATGCTTTAAGAAGAACAGAGAATAACCTCACAGCAGTTCTGGAGTCAACTGCTGATGAAATCATGGTAACCGATGATAAAGGGAATATAGCACTGACAACCAGCAAAATATTTGAAAATCTTGGATTGGATGAAAGTCCGGCAGCAGATTTGAGGGAGGAGGATTTTATGAAACTGATTTATGTGAACATTGAGGAACCGGAGAAATTTGTGCAAAAAATTGATCTGATAAATAAATCCGATGATTCCAATACTGATTCGTTCAGACTGAAAAACGGAAAAACTATTGAATGGTATACAAAGCCAGTTCTTATCAATTCAGAGAAAATAGGCAGGGTATGGAGTTACAGAAATATTACCGAGAAACTGAAAGCAATAGAAGCGGTGGTTGAAATTGAAAGCAGGGCACAGAATATTATTAATCGCTCACCGTTTGGAATGCATTCATACAAAGTGGATGAGAATAATGAATTAGTCCTTATTGAGGCCAATGCTGCTGCTGACAGGATCACAGGCATTGATACAAAGAAACTCCTGGGCCTTCCCATTCATAAGGCTTTTCCTTCTGCTGATAAAGAATTGATTGACAGGTACCGCAGAGCTGCTCTGAAAGGAGAACTTTGGGAAAAAACTGACTTGTACTATGAGGATAATAACATCAAAGGTGCTTATGATATCATTGCATTTCAAATTGCTCCGCGGGAGATGGCGGTGTTGTTTCAGGATATAACTGAAAGGAAAAAGACTGAAGAAAAACTGCGGTTAAGTGAAGAAAAATACAGAATGATTTTTCAAAATATTACAGATGTATATTTTGAAATTGATCCTGACCTTATTATCAGGGAAATAAGCCCATCTGTTTCTACAATTTCTGATTACTCACGCGAAGAGCTGATCGGTAAGCACCTGAGTAATTTTACTGTTGACAGCAGGATTATGAATGAGTTTGTGACCTTATTAATGGAGAAAGAACATCTGCATGATTATGATGTTCCGCTGAAGGACAGGGATGGAAGGATTATTTACTGCTCCGCCAACGTGATGCTCGAAAAGGATACACTGGGGCAACCCCTCCAGATTATTGGTACCCTGAGAGATATCACCGAACGCAAAGAGAACAGGGATAAAATCCTGAAATTATCAAGAGCGGTCGAGCAAAGCCCTGTATCGGTTGTGATCACAGATACGCAGGGCACTATTGAATATGTTAATCCCAAATTTACTCAGATCACCGGTTATTCATTTGATGAAGCAATCGGGCAAAATCCGCGTATACTTAAAACCGGTTATTCTCCAGCATCATTTTACAAAGAATTATGGGACACGATTATCCAGGGCAAAGAATGGAAGGGTGAATTTCACAATAAAAGGAAAGACGGAACTACCTTCTGGGAAAGCGCATCTATTTCACCAATACGAAATAGCCATGGAGAAATTACCCATTACCTGGGCATTAAAGAGGATATTTCAGAGTTAAAAAAAATACAACAAACCCTTGAAGAAAGTGAATTGCATTACAGGAACCTGTATATGCAGGCTCCAAATGGATACCAGTCTCTGAACCAGGAAGGTTTTATCATCGAGGTTAATCCGGCCTGGACTGAAATAACAGGTTACCAGAAATCGGATGTCGTTGGAAAATGGTTTGGGGACTTCCTCACAAAACCAGGTCAGTCTGAATTCAATATAAATTTTGCCACACTTCTTACGACAGGATATACATCTGACGATGAATATGAATTGCAAAGAAAGAATGGTGAAATTATTCAAATATCAATAAACGGACGTACGAATTATGATATTGATGGTACGTTGAAGCAAACACACTGTATTATCACCAATATCACTGAAAGAAAGAAGGTTGAGAAAGAATTAAAAATAGCCAAGGAAAAAGCTGAGCAGTCAGATAAACTTAAAACAGCATTCCTGGCAAATATGTCACATGAGATCCGAACTCCCATGAATGCTATTCTTGGTTTTTCAGAATTGCTTAAAAGCAAAAGCCTTTCCCTGCAGGATCAACAGGATTATATTAACCTGATCCATGCTAAAGGGAACGAATTGATGCTGATCATTTCTGATCTTATTGATATATCACGTATAGAGGCAGGGGATATAGGATTGGTCAAATCCAAATTTCCTGTTAATAATTTCCTGGATGACCTGTTTAGTGAGTTCAAAGCAGATAGACTGAGCCAGACTAAACAAAAAATTCATTTCAGAAAAAATTTCCAGGATGATATGAATCCTGTTATATATACTGACAAACATAGATTAAAGCAGGTTCTGTGCAATCTTCTTTACAATTCACTAAAATTTACCAATGAAGGATTTATTGAATTAGGTTATGATTTAAATGATAAAGAAATACAATTCTTTGTAAAAGATAGTGGAATTGGTATTGATGAATCCAAACATAAAGTAATTTTTGAACGGTTTACTCAAGCCGATGATTCATACTCCAGACGCTATGGAGGTACAGGACTTGGACTGGCAATCTCCAAACAGATTATTCATATGCTTGGAGGGGATATTTGGGTTGAATCAAAGAAAGACCATGGTTCAACTTTTTATATCACGCTGAAGATCAGTGAAGAAAATGAATCACTTATCCTGAAAGAGAAAAAAATCAGAAAGACTGCTGTCGAAAAGCTGGATTTGAGTAATAAGAGAATCCTGATTGCTGAGGATGATGGTTCGAACTACCTTTTCCTGGAATCTTTGCTGCGTAATACCAATGCGGATCTGATTTGGGCTAAAAATGGCGTGCTGGCTCTTGAAATATTCAGATCTAATCCACAGCTTGATCTCATCATCATGGATATCAGGATGCCCGAGATGAATGGACTTTTAGCTACAGAAGAAATCCGTAAAACGAATAAGTCTATTCCGATCATTGCCCTGACAGCTTTTGCTTTCACTGATGACCGGGAAAAATCCCTGAAATCCGGGTGTAATGAACATATATCAAAGCCGATAAAAGCAGAGGATCTGAAATTAACCCTGAAGAAATATCTTCTGAGCTGAGAGCCACTTCCATTGCAGCCATTTTGATAGCTGTACATCCTCAATCCCTGAAGATCCATTAAAATGGCAACTGCTTATTTATTTCTTTGATTACCTTATTTAACGTTATCCTTCTAATGGATAACTCATCCGATGAGTATGTAACCTTTTAATCCTATCCTTTTACCGGTCAACTATTCCGATTACCGCAACTTATCCGATGACTTCAAGTTATCCGATGAGTAAATAGCTGATAAGGAATAATCTGCCAATCTTACAAATTTTGTTATTCTTACAATAACTATTAACTTTAAAAGAGTATTAGAGTGTTTTATTAAAATCATCAATCATGAACCAAAAGTTATTAAGTGCAGTCCTGGTTTTATTAGGATGTATTTTCCTGTCTTCTGAATCTTTAAAATATTCAGATATGAACAAAACTTCTTCTGATATTATTCTAACTATTCTTTATGACAATTATACTTATAATCAGGAGCTTGAAAGTGACTGGGGATTTGCCTGTCTGATCGAGGGTCTTGAAAAGACTATTCTTTTTGATACCGGAACCAATGGTAAAACATTATTATCCAATATGGAAAAAATGGAAAAAGATCCTGCAGATGTTGATATTGTTGTTTTTTCACATATCCATCAGGACCATACTGGAGGAATGAAAATGTTCCTTGAAAGGAATAATAAGGTGAAAGTATATTTACCCGTTTCCTTTCCCGCAGATTTCAAGAAAATGATCAAGGATAAAGGAGCAGAGATAACAGAAGTCAGCGGGCCTGTGGAAATAATAGAAAGTGTGCGGACTACCGGAGAAATGGGTGTTGAAATCATTGAACAATCACTCATCATTGATACTGAAAAAGGGTCAATTGTCATAACCGGCTGTGCTCATCCCGGCATTGCTGATATCGTCAGGAAATCGGCTGAATTATCCAGTGGTGAGCTCCTGATAGCAATGGGTGGATTTCATCTGGTACGCACGGGTGAAAATGAAATTAATGAAATTATAAAGATATTCAAGGATCTGGGTATTAAATATGCTGCACCGACCCATTGCAGCGGTGATAAAACGCTTGAGATTTTCAGGGACAGTTACGGTGATCATTTTGTCGATCTGGGAGTGGGCAGGGTACTGACGTTATCTGAACTTTAAATAGTATTTTATCAATAATCAGCTTTCAGATACCTGGATCATTTTTCTCCAGACATCCATACAAAACATACAATCCCGGGTGCCCGGAAAGTATTAAAGCATCATATACTTCAGGTGATAAGCAAGTTTTAAAAGACGTGGCCTGACATCCATTACCTTCTTCTGCATATCTTGCTGAATACATCCCAAAAGTTCTGAAATACCGGGATCTGAGGGGCCACCATTTAACATTCGCATATATTTCCGGTAACGTTTCAGGTCCCCACAAAGAACAGAACAGTCATTCCAGTTACCCAGAATACTTTCGATCTCTTTGATTTCATTGAAGTCAACCTCCTCCATAGGATTGGGATCTGTGCAACTCTGCATCATCTCAATGAAAAAACGTAACTGTTTTAAGGTTTGCCGGATTTTATGCAGATATTGGTTGATATCGGTTCGGAAAAGGTATTTCTCGATAAGTTTCAACCTTTTCATGATAAAATTGGTGGTCTGCAAGGTCAGTGTTTCCTGTTTGAATGATTTTACAGCTTTTATAATATCATTTTTGACCTGAATCTGCTCCTTTTTGGGATAGTTTAATGACTTTATTAAAAAATATGATCTGGAAGTTTTCTCTTTTCCTTCCAGGTATTGTTTATAACCTGCCAGACTTGCATCGTTCAGATTACCGTATTTCCCGATAAGAGATTCATGGACCTGGATATCCCTGAGATTCCCGGCAGATTTGAAGAATTGTCTGAGCTGAATAAAGAAAGATTGTGAATTGCTTTTGTAGATCCCGGCCTCATCAAGGAAAACGAATAACGCATTAAACCGTTTGATGAGTACCCTGAGATCATGAACAGGCTCCTCCTTGGCACCTTTTTGTGCCATTCTGAACTGTTTATTGTATTCTCTAACAAGCCGATTTATATATTTTACAAATAACTCCTTTTTCACCTTGTAAAATTCTCTCACCAGCAGGTGATGGTTATCTGAGAATATACAATATAATCAATTAGTATTTCTTATTAAGTTTTTTCAGAGCCTTTTTACTTTTTCTCACTTTCTTTACTGCTTTTGCTGACTGAGTTTTCAGCTTCCTGATCTTTTTTTTGCCAGCTTTTTTAGCCTTTGCTTTCTTTATTTCTTTTAATATTTGTTCCTGCTTTTTCTTTGCTTTTTTAAGTGTTCTTTTATTCTGCTTTATCTTTTTTTCAACCTTTTTCTTCCGTACTGCAGATATTTTGCTTTCAGGTTTTTTATTCATTTGTGATAATTTTAACGGATCCGTTTCGGGTGTTGCCATAGATACGATAGCTTTATCCATTTCGTCAACTGGTTTTTCAGGGATTAATCTGGTATCTGGCCTGGTAATTTTGGTTTTTCTAACAGTTCTCCCTCTGGTTCTTCTTTTTTGCCCGGTTGTGGTAGAAGGTTTTTTCTTCCCGGTCTGCTGACTGGTTGGGATATCCCTAACATCAGGTTTGGTAGTTACCCGGGAAGTTTTTCGTGTTACAACAGGTTTCCTTCCCGGTCCCTTCCTTTTACTTCTTATCGATGTTCCAGTCTTTTTCGTGACTGTCCCGGTCCTGGCAACTGCAGTAACATCTCCTCTGATTGTACCTGCTTTCGTTTTAGTCCTGGGTCTTCCGGGTCCGGTCCTTTTTCCGGTCCTTCCAGTCTTTTTTCTGGTTGTTGTTTTTGGGTTAGTTTGTTTTTCTTGTGGCATAATGGTGCAGTTTAATTATCCGTGAGAATTTAAATATATTATTTTTTGAATTACCTTAGATGAAATGAATAATAAATTAATTTTGATGAAGATCATGTCCTAAAAACCAAAGATATTGAAATTAAAATTATCCGCTATGAAAACATCCGGTTATAGTTTCTTTATTAAAACATTGCTTTTATGCATGTTTGTCTTATTATTCAACAAATGCACACAAGAAAATAAGACCGTCTCAGAATTCCCATCCATCATTCCTGCACCTGTCTCCATGCTGATCGGCAAAGGACAGTTCACCATCACGCCTCAGACACAGATTGCCTATCCGGGCGAAAATTCTGAGATCCGGAAAATCGGTGAATACCTGAATGAGCTGGTAAATGAATATGCTGGATTTTATCTAAGCCTTATTGAGCTGGACAATGCAGGAGCAAATTGTATTTCTCTTCAGACAGGTGATTTCCCTGATCTCGGCCAGGAGGGTTATAATCTGAAAAGCAGCAAAAAGGGTGTTCAGATAACTGCCGGCCAGCCAAATGGATTGTTTTACGGGATCATAACACTCTGGCAGCTATTCCCTACAAACCAGGTTGAAAACACACTAGCTATTCCGGCAGTCGAAATTATGGATAAGCCAAGGTACAAATGGCGTGGTGCCCACCTGGATGTCTGCCGGCATTTTTTTTCAGTTGAATTTGTCAAGAAATATATTGATATCCTTGCCCGCCATAAATTGAATATGTTTCACTGGCATCTGACGGAAGACCAGGGCTGGAGAATAGAAATTAATAAATACCCGTTGTTAACAGAGGTTGGAGCATGGAGGGATGAAACAGTTATTGGCCGGCCCAGGCGGAATACACCGGTTCAGTTTGATGGAATCAGGCATGGAGGGTTTTACACCCAGGATGAGATCAGGGATGTTATCCAGTATGCAGCCAACCGCTATATCACTGTTATCCCCGAGATTGAAATGCCAGGGCATGCACAGGCAGCCATTGCTGCATACCCTGAGCTTGGATGTACAGGTGAAAAAGTAAGTGTAAGAACCACCTGGGGTATATCACCATATATCTACAACGTTGAAGACGAAACCTTTGAGTTCCTTGAGAATGTGTTGTCTGAAGTCATTGACCTTTTCCCTTCACAATATATTCATATCGGAGGCGATGAAGCAAGAAAAGACCAGTGGGAAGCCAGCAAAAGGATCCAGCAACAGATAAAAGATCTTGGATTGCAAAATGAAGATGAATTACAGAGCTATTTCATAAAACGAATTGAAAAATTCATCAACAGTAAGGGTAAAAATCTTATTGGATGGGACGAAATCCTGGAGGGTGGACTTGCACCCAATGCTACGGTGATGTCATGGAGAGGGATTAGCGGAGGTATCGAAGCTGCCAGAGAGGGGCACGACGTCATTATGTCTCCGACAACACACTGTTATTTTGATTATTACCAGTCACAGAACAGGGAACAGGAACCACTTGCAATTGGTGGTTACTTACCTGTTGATACTGTATACGCTTTCGAACCTACCCCTGCTGAATTATCCGAAGAGGAGACAAAACACATTCTTGGGGTTCAGGCAAATGTCTGGACTGAATATATATCAACAACAGAGGGTGTTGAATATATGCTTCTGCCAAGATTATGCGCGTTATCGGAAATAGCCTGGTCACCAAAAGAAATACGTGATTGGGAAGACTTCAGGGCAAGGCTGAATACCCAGGTGAAGAGGTATGAAACGATGGGGTGGAATTACCGGCCTCTGGATGAATGATAACGGGATAAGAAGGCTGAGGCTAAGAAAGAAAAATACCGGGTGGGGGTTGGTGATGATTGTGAGATCACTCATCCGATGACTTTGAATCATTGGATGAGTATTCAACCTTAGATTGAAACAAGTTATCCCGAAGGAGCAAAGCGACTGAATTATCTATTGAATTATCTATTTAAACAAGCTATGAGATACATAATACTAATCATCCCTTTCATTTCAGTTTTGTTATTACTTTCATGTAACAATAAAGAAGGATCTGTAACAATTTCTTCTAAAGACATCGTTTCAGCTGAAAAGATGACAGGATTGGAATTCAACGAGGCAGAACGTGATTCGATGCTGGATGGATTAAATGATGCTCTACGGGATTATTCTGCCATTCATAATTATCCTTTAAGTAATGACATCCCTCCTGCCCTTTTATTCAATCCCCTCCCCCGGGGATTTACTCCGGCACAGAAGCAGGAGGTTATTCACTGGGATCTGCCACAAAAAGTTGAACTGCCTGAAGACATGAATGATCTTGCTTTCTTCAGTGTTGCTGAATTATCTGTTTTAATAAGGCAAAAGAAACTATCCTCATTTACATTAACCACTCTTTGCCTTGAAAGGCTTAAAACATATGGAGACACCTTACAATGTGTTATTACAATAACTGAAGATCTTGCTTATCAGCAGGCAAGAAAAGCTGATGAGGAAATAGCCAGAGGAATATACAGAGGTCCTTTACACGGTATTCCATATGGTATCAAAGACCTGTTCAGCCTTCCTGGTTACCCCACCACATGGGGAGCTATGCCATATAAGGACCAGGTGATCAATGAGACAGCAACTGTCATCAAAAAGCTCGAAGAAGCAGGGGCCGTCCTGGTAGCAAAATTGACCCTTGGAGCTTTAGCCATGGATGATGTGTGGTTCGGTGGACAGACAAAGAATCCATGGGATCTTAACCAGGGGTCAAGTGGTTCATCCGCAGGCTCTGCCTCAGCCACTGCAGCCGGACTGGTGCCATTCGCAATAGGAACTGAAACATGGGGATCTATCGTATCACCGTCCAACCGATGCGGAACGACAGGATTGCGGCCTACATTTGGCAGGGTAAGCAGGTATGGTGCCATGGCCCTGAGCTGGACCATGGATAAAGTCGGCCCGATCTGCAGGAGTGCCGAGGACTGTGCACTGGTGTTTCATTCCATTCATGGTTTCGATGAAAGAGACCCATCTACAATTTATGCGGCTTTTAACTACTCTCCTGGAATACATCCCGGTACCCTTAGAATCGGTTACCTGAAAGACACGTTTCAGCGAGATTACCCCAACCGTGTAAATGACAGCATTACATTGGAGACATTCAGGTCATTGGGAGCGGAACTGATGCCTGTACTATTGCCGGATTCAATACCTGTGCGTGCTCTCAGTATTATTTTATGGGCTGAGACATCAGCGGCTTTTGATGAACTGACCCGCAGTAACCGGGATGATGAACTTGTTCTCCAGAAAAAAGAAGCCTGGCCTAATTATTTCCGGCAGGCAAGATTCATCCCCGCAACGGAATATATACAGGCCAACCGCCTCAGGTATTTGCTTATAGAGGAACTTCACAGCCTGTTCAGCCAGTATGATGTAATTATCAGCTCCTCCTTTGGAGGTAACCAGCTACTAATAACAAACCTGACAGGTCATCCCTGTGTGGTCATGCCAAACGGTTTCGATGAAAAGGGACATCCAACAAGTATCAGTTTACTTGGGAACCTTTTTGATGAAGCCACCATTCTTGCAGTGGCAAAAGCATACCAGGATGCAACGGAATGGGACGACCAGCACCCGGAATTATTTAAATAATGACCGGATGACTCCATAAATTGAATTCAAAGGCCTTCAAATGTGTTATGTTCACTGGAGGTGTGTCACAACTTCATTAAAAGGCTTCTCGCAAAGTTCGCAAAATTGTCGCAAAGATCGCAAAGCCCTGATTAACAATAATATGTTTTTTGCGAACTTGGTGTTTTCTTTGCCCTCTTTGCGTGAAAAATCAGTTGTGACGCAGCCCCTGAATGCGTATTTAAAAATATAACCTCCACAAAATAATTGGTAATATCCCGATCTGGTACACCTGTTCAACCCGGTCAGTATCGGGATTATATTCCTCGAGGAAACGGTTTTTCCGGTTTGTCATATTCTGTATATCCAGGGCAACCAGATGTCCCGTCTTGGGCCTGTTGATCCTCAGGGATATCCTCAGGTCTATCCTGTAATAATCATCATATCTTTTTTGATAAACCCTGGAATAATCATAAATGGTCCTTCCCGCTTCCCGTGATGCTTCAAGATCAATTGGGATGCTTCGTAATCCACCTGCCCAGATAGCCTTTAAATCTGCTGAAAGGGTGTTTTGACGTGTCAGGGACCATTCATACCCTCCGAGAAGATTCAGAATAAAATTCCCATTGTATGCTGTATTCCTGATTTTACCATCACTGGCTTTATATTTTGAATCAAATAGTGACAGTGTGGCAAGCCAGTAATATTTTTTTGAAAAGAAGTGTTCGAATGTCAGTTCGATTCCGATGTTTCGTCCGGTTCCTTCATTAACGAGGCTATCATAATCGCCATAAATGAAACTGCTTCCGTAATTGATCATGGAGATCCAGGATGAGTATCTTTTTACAGGAATATCAAACAACCACTGGTAATAAGCCTCCGTTTTGATTCTCAGGTCAGGATTAAACGAATGTTTAAAACTAAACACCATGTGATGACTTCGGGAAAATCCGAGATCCCTGTTGGTCTGATCATAAATCCGGTTGGTTGTATCAATCAGTATCTTTTCAAAATATACTGTCCTTTGCTGCATCTGGCTATGCAGGCCATACCCGATGCTGAATGACTCTTTCTGATTCAGATCCCAGCTGAGGCTTATCCGGGGTTCAATGACAAATTGTTGGTCAAGTGAGATCTGCTGGTGATGCAGTCCTGCTATGAATGAGAAATCATCAGAAAACCGGTGCTTCCACTGGATATAGGACTGAATAAGCATCATACTGTTTTTGATCTCCAGTGAGTGATAATAATCATTCATTTCAGGAGAAAAAATACTATCACGATAGTCCAGCCCGATTAGATCGAAATTAATTCCGGCAAAAGCAAGGTTATTGGCACTGAATTTTTTCCTGACCTCTGTTGCTAAGACAAACTTGCCTTCCAGATAACGATCCCAGTAAAATTCATCCAGTGAACCATTTCTGTTCAGGCTATCCGTTTCATGGTCCCTTGCAATGGTTAATGCAATACTGCTTTTAAGTCTGAGGGAAGGATTAATAAAATAAATATGTGATAATCCAAGTACTCCTGTTGTAGTGGTAATCTTTGTCACACTTTTTCTGTCATTTTCATTTTCTTCGAGGGTAATATGATTTTCTCCTCCCAGGCCGAAGAGAGACCACTTACCTGCTTTTCTACCGGGAAGATCAATTTTAAATGAGAGGTCCTGGTAGAATGGAATGGCTCTGACACCAATATTGAGACCTGCCAGATGGAGTAAAGCCAGGGTAGAATATCGATAATGTGCTAAATATGATGCATCCTCGCGGTTTTTCAGCATAGGGCCTTCAACTCCAATCTCAAATCCATTGAAGCCTGCCTGCACAGTATATTCCCTGGTCCGGTTATTTCCACTCCGTAACCTCAAATCAAAAACACCTGACATCGCATTTCCAAACTCGGCAGGGAATGCTCCGGTATAAAAATCTGAATTACTCAGTACATTATTGTTTAGCATGCTGATTGGCCCTCCCGATGAACCAATGGACCCAAAATGATTGGGATTCGGTATATTGATTCCTTCCAGTCTCCATAAAAGCCCCAGCGGCGAATTTCCCCTGATAATGATGTCATTAACCTGATCTGCGCCACCCATAACACCGGCAAAGTTCATGGCCATTCTTGCCGGATCTCCGAGACTGCCCGCATATTTCTCAGT
>LJUQ01000138.1 GCA_001304505.1 Bacteroides sp. SM23_62_1 | reverse complement strand
CCATCAGGGGTAAAACATTTTATAAGGATAACAAGCCTGACCAGGAGGAGATATCACCATTTATGGTTCAAATGTACGGGACGAATCTGATCGTTATACTCAGCAATGATCCGGTCAAACCGGGTGAGGAATTACTCGTTGAAGCCAGCTGGAAAGTAAAGCTGCCTGGGAGATCGGTTGCCAGGACAGGGTACTGGGATTCCACCACTTTCTTTGCAGGGTACTGGTATCCCCAGATCGCCGTCTATGATGATATTACCGGTTGGGATGTAAATTCCTATACCGGCATACAGGAGACATACAGCGAAAAATCTGACTATGATGTGGAGATAAAAATCCCGTCTGATTACATCATCTGGACAACCGGTGAACAGCAGAATGAAAAAGAGATTTTTAAGAGTGCTGTATTAAAGAAGATAGAAGAGTCGAGAGGCTCGGATAAGTATGTGAAAATCATTGATGATGAAACATATAAGAAGGGTGTGATCAAAAGCACCGGGATGATAACCTGGAAATTCAAAGCAATGGATGTGCCTGATTTTGCATGGGGGGCAAGTGACCATTTCCGCTGGGATGCAACAAGCCTGGTTGTGGATTCTGTCAAAAACCGTCGGGTCTGGATAAATTCGGTCTATCCGCAAAATGAAAATGATTATTCTGATGTCGTTCATCTTGCCAGGGAATCAATCAAATATTTATCTTATACATTACCCGGAGTTCCTTATCCCTATTTCAAACATGTTACATTTCATGGATTGAGAGGTGGTGGCATGGAATTTCCCATGATGGCAAACAATAATTTCTTCCCGGATTCCGTGATGCGCTTTGATGTTACCGGACACGAGATTGCCCATAATTATTTTCCTTTTTATGTCCACATCAATGAGCGTGAATATGCCTGGATGGATGAGGGCTGGGTGACCGTCTTTGGGCATCAGATGATCCTGGATCATGGTTATTCACGTGACAAACTGTTTATGGAACCAACATCTGGTTATTCCCTGAACAGCAGGTTGTTAAATAATACACCCCTGATGGTGCCCAGTTCAATGCTCAGTGAAGTGACAATGAGCAACCACTACTATATCAAACCGGTACAGGCAAACTTTTTCCTGCTGGATATGATGAAAGAATCCGGCATCGACAATCCTCTTCCCGAATATATCAACCGCTGGGCAGGCAAACATCCCACTCCCTATGATTTCTTTTTTACCATGAACGATATCATTGGTGAGGACCTTTCATGGTTCTGGAAACCATGGTTCTTTGAATTCGGGTATCCCGATCTTGGGATCAGGCAGGTCAGGCAGACAGGTAACCGGGTTGAAATTACCATTGAAAGAACAGGGAGCCAGCCCGTACCTGTTTATCTCTTCATAACCTATTCAGGGGATCTGACCGATACACACAGGGAATCTATACGGGTGTGGCAGGACGGAAGGAAAGAACATGTTGTGGTAATTCAAACGGACAGGGAAGTTGTGAAAGTTGAACTTGGAAATGAAGAGATCCCGGATGTTAACCCGGAAAATAATAGATGGGAGAAGAAGTAGGCAGTTGCTGGTTGCCCGCCCTGCCCGTCCGGTCAGGCAGGTGCAAGAAATAATGAACACTTAAAGCAGGTTAAAACATACGTAGCTGAAATGTTCTATTATCGAAATAAACTAAAATATTCAATCATGAAAAAGAAATTAACATCATCTGATTCTGTCTCCAGGCGGGAGTTTATTGGCAGGGCATCTGCTGCTGCCGCAGGTATTGTTATCCTTCCAGGCCGCGTAGTTTCAGGGCTGGGGCATATTCCGCCCAGTGACAAACTAAACATTGCAGGAATAGGAATTGGTGGGAAAGGCAGGATTAATCTGGACAACATGGTTGGACAGAACATTGTTGCATTATGTGATGTCGACTGGGATTATGCAGGCCCAGTATTTGAGGCATACCCCGGTGCTGCAAAATACAAAGATTTCAGGATTATGCTTGAGAAGCAGAAAGATATTGATGCCGTGGTTATTGCAACACCCGATCACACCCATTATCATCCGGCTGTCATGGCCATGGAGATGGGGAAGCATGTTTATGTGCAGAAACCGTTAACACATTCCATCTGGGAATCCAGGGAGCTGACAAATCTGGCCAGGAAATACAGGGTTGCTACACAGATGGGAACGGAAGGACATTCTTCCGATCCGGTCAGGAAGGTTGCCGAAATTATCCAATCAGGAATTATTGGTGAGATCAGGGAGGTGCATGCCTGGACTAACAGGCCCATATGGCCGCAGGGCCTCAACAGGCCAACAGAGGAAGTGAAGGTACCGGAAACACTCGCATGGGATCTTTTTATTGGTCCGGCGCCATACAGGCCGTATAATCCCGCATATACTCCCTGGAGCTGGCGCGCCTGGTGGGACTTCGGGACCGGAGCACTGGGAGATATGGGATGCCATGTGCTGGATGTTCCTTTTTATGCGCTTAGGCTGGGTTATCCGGTTGCTTTCCTGGCTTCCTCTTCACCGGTTAATACAGAAAGTGCACCCCTTGCATCCAGGGTCGAATATACATTTCCAGCACGCGAACCGTTGCCCGGCTTGAACCTGCCGGAATTAAAACTGACCTGGCATGATGGCGGGCTTCTCCCTTCCAGGCCTGATGAGCTTCCCGATGGGGATGTGATGGGAGACCGGGGCGGCGGAAATCTGTTTATCGGGACAAAAGGGAAGCTGATTTGTGACTATTATGGTGGCAATCATAAAATACTGCCAATGGACCATACCTTTAATGAGCCACCTGAAAGTATCGAAAGGGTGCCTGATGATCCTCTGGGAGGAGGAAGACATGAGATGGACTGGGTAAGAGCCTGTAAAGAAAGTGCGGAGAACCGCAAAGAGACTGCTTCCCATTTTGATCTTGCAGGACCTCTTACTGAAATGGTCCTTGCCGGAAACCTGGCCATCAGGCTTCAGGAACTGAACAGGGAAATAAAATGGGATGGGAATAACATGAAAATTACCAATATTGGTGAATCTGAAAAAATTAATCTGATAACCTCACAAACCAATTACCAGGGTGATAAATGGACCCCGTACTTTCATACTAAAACAAAGGAGGTGAATGCGCTCGAAACGGCGAATGAATGGATAAACCATACCTATAGGGAGTTCTGAGGAATACGGTGATAGTGTGAATAAACAACATAAGTCATGAAGGAGAAATTATCAAGGCCTGCCTCACTGCTGCTATGTTGTCTGGGATATTTGACCGCGTTCACAAGTTGCTTGCTGGCTGAATCTTTTCTGGAGGACCTTCATCCAATAATCATCACAATCATCCTTGATATCTTTGCTACCCTGATTATTTTTCTCTTCAGTGTTGGATTTAATAATTCAAGTTTCTATGATCCATACTGGAGTATAGCCCCGTCTGTAATTTTGTTTTTCTGGATATGTGCCGGTTCCGGTTCTGAACGAAACCTTTACAGAACAGGCCTGATTATGATCCTGGTGATTATATGGTCTGTTCGGCTTACGTGGAACTGGATCAGGCGATGGGATGGTATGAAACATGAGGACTGGAGGTATATGAATTTCAGAAAACAGTATGGCAAATATTATTGGTTTATCAGCTTTCTGGGCATTCATCTTTTTCCCACTTTAGTAGTCCTAGTGGCCTGTCTTCCGGCTTATCCCTCTCTTACATCCATGCCGGAACCATTGAATATGATCGACATTATCGCAGCATTGGTGACATTCACGGCCATTGTTATTGAAACCATTGCAGACAGGCAATTAAGGAAGTTTCTCTTAAAGAAAGAACAACAACCATTCCTGAAGAAAGGTTTATGGAAATATTCACGGCATCCCAATTATTTCGGAGAGGTCCTGTTCTGGCTAGGATTATTTCTATTTTCCCTGAATTCTGACACCGTTACCTGGTGGACTCTGCCCGGCCCGGTTTTGATGGTTTTGTTGTTTGTTTTTATCAGTATTCCGATGATTGATAGAAGGATGCTGGAAAGAAAGCAAGGTTATGATGAGTATTATCGTGCAACTTCAGCTATCGTCCCTTGGGTTAAAAATAAATTAATCTGACTACTCATATCTCAAAGTCTTCGCCGGATTTGTATGGGCTGAACGAATCGACTGGAAGGTTACGGTAAGGATAGCGATAACCAGGGATATCAGTGCAGCCAGAAGGAAAATCCACCACGAAATGGAAGTTTTAAAGGCCCAATCCTGCAACCATCTGGTCATGGTATACCAGGCTGCAGGTATTGCGATGAGGTTGGAGATCAGGATCCAGATTACAAATGGACGGTTCATAATAAGAAATATATTCAGGACGGATGATCCGAATGTTTTTCTTATTCCAATCTCCCTGGTTCTCAGATCTGTCATGAAGGATGCCAGTCCGAACAATCCCAGGCAGGATAATACGATTGCCAGTATGGCAAAATAGTTGAAAATCTTTCCCATCCTTTCTTCGGCACGATACATCCTGTCATATTCTTCATCCAGGAATTGATATTCAAAGGGTTCCCCCGGGAAATAAACTTTCCAGGTTTTTTCTATCTCCTCCAGTGAATTATCCAGGTTATGTGGATCAATACGTATAATGACCTCCTCCCAGCGTGGAGGTTCAATGGCCAGGATGAGCGGATCAATAGGCCTTGAAAGATGATGAAAATTAAAGTCTTTTACGATACCCACAACAATGCCTTCACGGTTCGAATGGTAGAGATAGGAACCAACCGGGTCACTAATCCCCATCCTTCGTACAGATTCTTCATTCAGTATATAATTTGCTGAATCAGAGGGGAATGCGATAGAAAAAGTTCTTCCTTCCAGCATTTCCATTTTAAATGTCTCAAAATAATCAAAGTCAACATAGATCTGTTGAAAAAGAATCTCCAGGTCCGGATCCTTTCCTTCCCAGTCGTATGCCCAGGATGAATTGGTGATGGATAAAGGCACCCGGTTTGTTGCAGAGACATTTTCGACTCCGGGTAATGTTTTAAGTGCCTCTTTAAAGGGTGTGAAATTTGAAAAATCACGGAGCGGGAAATAGATAATATTGTTTTTATCCAATCCAATGTCTTTGTTCCGGATGTATTGTAATTGCTTATAAATCAGCATAGTACAGATGATCAACACGATTGATACAACGAACTGAATGATAATGAGCAGTTTCCTGAATAATAACGAACCGGGTTGGTAAATACCTTTCAGGACGTCAACAGCCTTGAAGGAAGAGAGCAACTGGGCCGGGAAGCTGCCGGCAAGTATCCCGGTAAAAATTACTAGGAGTAACAGAAAAGGGAATATTTCGGGTGAGAAAAAATCAAATGAAAGATCCTTTCCTGAAAGGTTATTGAATGGTATACGAAGAATTTCTGTTAGCAGGATAGCCAGGAAGAGGGATAACAGGGCGAAGAGCAACGATTCTCCGAAAAATTGTATAACCAGCCTGTTTTTACTGGCTCCCACAACCTTACGGATACCAACTTCTTTAGCACGCCTGGTGGATCTTGCAGTTGAAAGGATCATAAAATTTATGCAGGCGATGATCAGGACAAACAGGGCAACAATGGAGAATATTCTGATATACTGGATCGGGCCACTGCCTTCAAGTGCATAAAGATGCGTTTCCAGAAGAGGTTGCAGATACAATTCGGTCGTTGAACCTTCATAATTCTTTTGTATGAGGTCAATGATTTTCCTTTCTACCTCCTCTTCAGATATACCCTCCCGGATCTCAATATAGGTGCGGAAGGTGTTGCTTCCCCAGAATCCTTTTGGATAATTCCATATCTCAAGCATAAATTCAAACGGCACCAGGCATTCCCATCGAACATGCGAATTATGAGGGACGTCCTCCATAACTCCTGTAACCGTAAATATATATTCATTGTTTACCACAACGGATTTTCCAACCGGATCATCCTCTCCGAAATATTTTTTGGACATTGATTCTGTCATGATCATTGAATAGGGTTCGGTCAGGGCATTTTCAGGACGACCGGCCAGAAGTTGAAAGCTAAACATGTCAAATGTGGCCTGATCTGAAGCATAAACCCTTGTTTCATTGAAGATCCGGTCTTCATAGCGGAAAAGTAATTTTTCCCATAACAGATTCAGCCGGGTAGCGTTTACTATTTCAGGAAAGGTTTCCCTTAACGCCTGAGCCAGGGGCTCAGGTGTGGCGAATGCAACAAATGTCTCACCACCTGAATAATATTGTTTCTCATACACACGGTATATATTTTCTGCTTTGGAATGATAACGGTCATAGCTTAATTCATCCCTTATCCAGAAGAAGATTATCAGAAAGCAGGTAAGGCCTGTTGCAAGTCCGAAAATGCTAATGAAAGAAAATAATTTCTGACGGGCAATATTCCGCAGGATGGTTATAAGATAGTTTCTGTACATTGCCGGATAAAATCTTCGAGAAGATACAAACTTTTTATCTTTCTCCGTAACTAATAAACTATTCGAACTGTATTATTTGTTTAGACTAATTAACCCATATTGAAAGTTGCATGCAGTGGATCTGCCACAAATAATGAATCTGAGAGAACAACCAATTATTTTGTGGATCCAAACCTGTTCAGGTATTTGATTTCGTCATCTGAATAATTACGTTTATGAAATATGTTTTCACCATCGAGCCATCGCTCAAATGCCTGATCCTCTGAAAAGGCTGTATGCAATGAAGATTCAATTTGCCACTCTGTTGGAAAGATTTGTTTTTCAATTAAATAAGCTGAAATCCCTTCGTTCATCATACGGCCTGCACGAATCGTGAACTCATACAGATCGGGGAAGATATCAATATCTTTTGGGTTATCATATTCATTCCTGCACCCGGAAGAGCTGGAGGAAAGATATGTCCGGCAGGCCATTGGCCGTGCCTGATAAACCATGCAGGCACCATTTTTCAATAACGGGCAGGGATCCTTATAACTCAAAAATTCCTGGACTTTCATATGCCTGGTAACGTTGTCTTTTTGAACAGCACGTTCAATTATTTCGCCACGTTCATTTCTGGAAAGGTTATTATTGATATAATTAACAATACACAATACCTCGTAAGGAAGAATCAGCACTGTCTGACAGCAACAGAGGTAACACCCTTTACTGCAGTCAATATTTTTACCTTCTGCTTTACACCTTTTTGAGAAGCTGTCTATTAAACCATCAACAGCATCGTAAAGGGTGGAGGACATAGAAAGTATATTCTCCATGCATAAATCCTTCTCCAGGTGCTCCTTTGCCAGCACCCACCCATCACTAAAGAAAATCTTGTCGATTTCGGAGTATAATTGAGGACCATGATGGTCTGCTTTCCCGGATTGTGGATGATTTTTCCCCATATTGTTGTTACCGGGCATTTATTTGAACCTTGAACTTTGAACCTTGAACTACTTATAGACGATGCCAACATATCCTACCCAGTGCCGTATATTTGCCGGGGCTGTTATGCCCATGCCAAGATCTACAACGGGTACCAGGGGATGATCGATACTGGTCATATAACCTGCACTGCTTCCTTTCAGCTCTATTCCTTCCATTACAGCCAGGTGGTAACCGGTCAGGAGCCCGAACGGGACAGCATATCTTCCGCACCAGGTCCATTTATATTCTTTATAATTGTCTTTTTGAACGGTAAATTCACAGAATTTCCTGACCTTGTCAGGGTCAAGGGAACCGCAGAGTGTTGATGTGATGATTTCTTTTTCATGTGCGAGGGCCATATTATAACCGGAGGTATCGGAACCGAATGGTGCATAATTATTTCCACTCCAATCTTCATCACCGTAATGCACGGCATCATTGGAGATCAGGATACTGAAATCTTTCCCCCATTGCAGGTGATGCTGGCTGGCTGCTGCTGAAATGGCTGCTGCAAGGGAGTCTGATAATTCCACCATTCGCTCATATGACATGGAAGGGATAAGAATAGGTACGATCTCAATATCCCTGTTATAGTACTGAAGGAATGGCACAAGGGCTTCAAGTGAATGTTCCGTCCTTTGAATCGAATCATGGATGATAAATATCTCTTCTTCAAGTTCACCCATAATCGATTCCCTTAACTGTGAGACCATCACCTTGCCATAAGGACCTTTCCAGTATTGATGCCGGTCGAAAATAATTTTATCCTGAAGCCCGAAATCCCTCGCCTTATGTGCAACACCGAATAAAATAACAAGTGGTGACCTGACCTGGGATAGAACGGCCGGATACAGTGCCCCGACATATGTATAATCATCATGGGGAGAAATGGCAATCTTTACAGGATCATCAGATACATTTTCACACGGGTTAAGTTCTTCATACATAAATATCCGTTCCACCCTTGCCATAATACTATCCATCTGCCATGAATAGCGGGCAAAACCGATGGTGTCGACAGGCATCCTGGTTGATCCTGAATCCTTGTCTCCTCTACCGGAACAGGAGATAATCAATAAGAGGTAAACATAAAAACTGAGAATATATAAAAATAATTTCCTGTGGCTCATAGATTTAATATTTTAACAATGAAAGGATTATTAATTTACCAAATGATTAAATTTAACTTTTAATAATATTGAAATATTTTTATTGATAACCAGGAATATATATTGCAACGCAGCGGTGCAGCCCTGCATATAAATCACTGATTCAGTCACTTCGCTTTTGTATTGAACACCGCATTAAATTTAGTGATTTGTTTCTTTTATTTAAAGTTAAAAATTGTTCTGCATATTATGAAACATTTAGTTACAATCATCCTGATGGTTCAATTGCACGGTTTGAATGTAACCGGTTTAATGAGCCTGTCAGACAAAGATGAACTTCCACCAGCATTGCCACAGGATACATTCATTGGTCCCCATAATACCTCAGAAATTGCCTCATTTATCGATATGGTTTTTAAGGAGGAAATGGAAAGGCTGCATGTGCCGGGTGCAACAATTTCGCTTGTGAGAGACGGAGAAATACTTTATTTAAAAGGGTATGGTCTGGCCAATGCTGAACAGGGATTACCTGTTGATCCATCCAGGACTCCATTTTTCGTTGCCTCTGTATCAAAGTTATTCACAGCCACAGCAGTTATGCAGCTTGTGGAACAGGGTAAACTCGACCTGTCTGAAGATGTTAATCATTACCTTACTGCATTTAAAATTGATGATAATTTCCCGCAACCGGTGACCATTGCAAATTTGTTAACACATACCGGGGGTTTTGAGGAAAGGTCGCTGATACTGGCCGCGTTTTCCAAATCCGATATGTTATCCAGGGAAGAATACCTGACGCTGGGCAAACAGCCACGTGTCTTACCACCTGGCAGATATATCAGTTATTCTAATTATGGATATACCCTGCTGGGATATCTTGTTGAAGAGGTCAGCGGGACTCCGTTTGAGCAATATGTGGATGAGCAAATCCTGGGGCCGCTTGATATGCAATCCAGCAGTTTCAGTTACCCAGACAGCCTGATGTCACGACTGGCAATCTCCCACTTGTATGCTCAAGACACGTGGAAACCACTGCCTGTCCTTTATGCGAATGTTGGCCCGGCAGGTGCACTGATATCTACAGCTTCAGATGTGGCAAATTTCATGATTATGCATTTGCAGAATGGTGTGTTCAGAGATAAAGTATTGATGCAAAATGAAACTGCCATACAGATGCATCATCAACTGTTCACACAGCATCCCAGATTACCGGGCTGGTGCTATGGATTCTATGAAGAGGAGATAAATGGAAGGAGACTGATTCAGCATGGGGGAGACATCAATAATTATGCAAGTCTCCTGGTGCTTATACCGGAAGAAAATGTTGGACTTTTTATGGTAATCAACGGAGGAAAAGGCCTGGTATTCAAATTCCGTGAGAATGTACTGAAACGGTTTATGGATCATTATTATCCTTCCAGGATATTTGATCAATCCGACGAAGAGGTATTTTATATGGATGATATCAAACGATTCAGCGGAGTCTACAGGCTAAACAGGTATTCAAGGCTTTCCTTCGAGAAAATACTGGGTGCCGTGCTCGAAAGCAGGATAAAGGTCAATCCTGACAGGTCACTTAAACTTATCCTGCCACCCGTGCTGGATGAATCACCATCCACCTGGATCAGGATCGATACGCTGTTATTTCAAAATAAGAAAGACGGGAGATATATGGTTTTCTATGAAGATACGAATGGGCATATAACACATGTCAATTTCAGTGTCCAGGTACCAATAAATGCTGTAAGAATATCATGGATTCATTCGGGAATATTTAACCTGTGTTTGTTGATTGTCATTTTAATTGTCTTCCTGTCGGTGATTCCAGGATGGCAAATTGTTTGGGTTGTAAGAAAAATCAGGAAACGCAGCAAAGAAAGAGACAGATGGGAGAAACGGATAAGGTTATTGATCATCCTTGTTTCAGGACTGAACATCCTGTTTTTAATAGCCTTCATTATAGCATTGATAACATCAGTTGAGAAACTGACATCTGACTATCCTGTCGAGTTCATATTTGTTTTTTTGATCCCAATAATCGGGACAATATTTACACTGATCCTTACCGGTTCTCTTTTCCCGGTTTGGAAAAATAGACTCTGGACAGCAGGCAGGAGGATATATTATACTGGAATACTGTTGTTTATGATTACATTTTTATGGATTTTGCACAACTGGAATTTTTTGGGATTTCACTTTTAATAAGGAATAAATTTATTTATGTCCATAATATTTTATAAATTACCTTCGTGAAATCTAAAAAATCAAATAAGGCCAATCTCGAGGATAAAAGGATCATTTTCCTGGAACTTGGATTTATAGCTACCATGCTGATATGTCTTGCTTTCCTTGAATGGAAATCCGCACCGAACTATACTGAACAGATCTATCTGGGACTCCCGGAAATGGAATTTGAGGAAGAGATTATACCTGTCACGCGCCAGGATTATCCAAGTCCAAAGGTAGATGCTGTTTATCTGGCCAGATCCGAACTTGAAAAGGCTCAGGGCAAACTTGCCGGTCCTAATATTTTAAGGATTGTTGATGATGCAGCTGAGATCAGTGATGAATTAACTGTTGGCGACCAGGAAGCTGACCAGACAACACAGGTAGCTGTGGTTGATATAATGGATGTCGTGGTGGTAGAGGAAGAGGAGGAGGAAGAGGAGATATTTTTTATTGTTGAGCAGATGCCAACCTTTAATGGAGGTGATTTGCGGGAATTTCAGAAATATTGCCAGCAAAATCTTGTCTACCCTGAAGTAGCTATGGATAATGATATAACAGGTACTGTTGTTATCCAGTTTGTTGTGAACAAAAATGGAGATGTTGTCAAGGCCAAAGTAGCCAGGAGTGTTGATCCTGCACTGGATGCCGAAGCACTCAGGGTTGTGAATTCTTCCCCTAAATGGACACCCGGCAAACAACGTAACGTTCCTGCAAGTGTGTCCTTTACTGTCCCGATACGGTTTATAATTGCCGACAGGCTGCCTTAGTAACTTCCCGGTCTGATTCGGTGGCTTTTAAAATCCATTTTTTATTTTTGAATAAGGGAATTGTTGTGAGTTGCTGCAGTGAATTGATAATCTTGTAATACCGGATAACTGTAGGATCACGTATCCCAGCTATCGCAAAAGTCTCACTGGTCGCAATGTCGCAATGTCGCAATGTCGCAATGTCGCAACTGTCGCAATGGTCGCAGTGTAGCAATGGTCGCAATGGTCGCAATGTAGCAATGGTCGCAATGGTCACAATGTCGCAATGGTCACAATGTCGCAATGGTCGCAATGGTCGCAATGGTCGCAATGTCGCAAAAAATAAAACAAATAGTATCACTCACACTTCAAATCCCGTAACCCACACAT
>LJUQ01000013.1 GCA_001304505.1 Bacteroides sp. SM23_62_1 | reverse complement strand
ATATTGCAGCCTGGCTTCCTGGTAAAGCCTGTCTGAATTATCCCCCGCCGACCTGTAGACCATGGTCACATCATACGGTTCATAATACTTTTCATATATCTCCACGTTGCTCAGCTTCCTGGTCTGCAGGGTATACAACACACCCACCGAGATAAGAATGGCCACGGAAGCGATGGCAGCATAGGAAATTGCTTTTCTGTACCGCGGTACCCGCTTCGGATTCCTGGTACTGTCATCCAGTGAGTTGTGAATGACTTCAAGCTGGCTCCTGAGTTCCATTACATCCTGTTCACGAATGGCGCTGTCAACCTCACGGTACAGTTTTATGTCATCCGCAAGAACAGCATTGGATTCGAGCTCCTTACTGATCCAGTCCAGCTCCTCACGGCTCAGCTCACCATCCAGAAAAGGCTGAATGAAATCCTGGTATTTGCCCATTTTTTGTTCCATCATTTATGATTTTAAAATGAATAATTATTTCTGAAAATATGAATTCAACTTATTAACTGTCTGACAATATTTGATTGAAAATCGGGATTTCACGCTTTGTTGTATTCTTTTTAAAATGTTAACAATTTTTCTGATTCATGAATTCTGAAAAACCTTTCTAATTATCCGATACAATTATTTTTTACCCATACAATAAACTGCAATGATTGTACAACATCCACAACTGATGTGCACAGCATCATACATAAGGATATATGTATCCTTAAATCTGAATCTCCACGGCATCGTCTGCTGCCACGGAAAAATGGCTGCATTTTTTCCTGCCGTGCATTTTCACCTGGAGCGAAAATGCTATATGATTATAGCACATTCATCCAGCCGGGTGAAAATCTCATTCCGTCAAAACAAGCAAAGAAAGAACCGTTAATCTGCGATGATTATGTTTTCTTCTTCTCTATTTGCTGGTTCACCACCTCCACGTATCTTTCTCAGGTCGTCGAATTTCAGTACTTCCACATCCAGGTCTGAGAGAGAAAGGGTCACCTTCTTTGCGGAAAACAGGGCGAATAAGTTTTTCATCTTATGAGTGATTAGGGATTGTGCCTACTCTGTTAAAGCTTTTCGGCTACCGCTTAAGGGATCAACTCACCTGTTAATACCATAAATCCACAGAAGGTTACCTAGTGAACAAAAAAAAAATTAAATGATTATCTAAAGTCCTGAATTACAGTAATATATCAAAACATCTTTAAAGGGATAATGACATAGATATTCGTTTGTTAGCTGAATTAATTATTTTTATATTGTATATTATTCACTAATAATTAATTTATATTTAAAATGCCAGTGCTATCCAGATTTGTATTTATAATTATTATCTGTTACCACTGTATCTATATACCTCCAAATAATGTTAAAGGCCTAATTTATAATGTTATAGACACAATTAACTTCACACATCCAATTGATACACTTGATTCATTAATGAGATATTACAATAGTACAGGTTATAAATACTTAACTCAAGGAGATTATGAATTAGCAAAGGATAATTTCATAAAATCGCTTGATATAAAACAAAAAATATTAAGTGAAAATGACAGAAGAATAGGAAATGATCATCACAATTTAGGGGTTATATACGAAAAATTATGGAATTATGAACTTGCACTGAATCATTATAATGAAGCTGAAAAGATATTTCAAAATATTGATAGTAATTATGTTCATATTGGTTCAATATATGTAAATAAAGCTATTATTTATAGAAAATTACAAGATTACCAGAAAGCTATTGATTATTACAATCATGCACTAAGAATATTTAATAAACAAGATTCTATCGATTATGAAAAGTTAAGTATTGTTTATTATAACCTTGGAATAATTTATGAATTTATAGATGATTATGAAAAAGCAATTAATCATTTTCAACAGAGTCTATTATTTGACCATAATAAGACTCCCATAAGACAATTAAATATTTATAACGGACTAGCATTAAATTACAGCAAGCTAAACAATCAAGAAATTGCTAAGAAATTCTATGAACAATCAATAATAATGGGAGAGAATAGATTCGGCAAAAATGATTACCGTCTTGCTAGTTATTATATAAATTATGGCTTATTCCTTATCGAAAATACAAACCAGTACGAGATAGGATTCAATTATTATAAGAAAGCTCTAGGGATACTTTTAGATAAATATGGTGAAAATGATCTTACAACATTGTTATGTTTAAATAATATTGGAGAATACTATCTTACTATTGGTAAAATTGATTCAGCTTTATATTATATCCAAAAAGCTCTTATTGGTGCATTTCCCAATTCAGTCATTTTATCAAAAGAATCAAATCCAAATAAAGAAGATCTTTCTTTTAATCCAAGAGCATTATCAACACTTAAATTGAAAGCAAAAGCGTTAAATACCAATTACAGTAAGGACTATAATCTAAAATCTTTGAAATTGGCACTTGAGACTTACTTACTAGTTTATGTTTTAATAGATGAAATAAGGCTTAAGTACGAAAATGAAGTTAGTAACTTTATTATCTCTGAAAAAGAAGATGATACTTTTATCACAGGTATAAATATTTCAGAGATGCTATATATATTAACGAATGATACTAATTACAAAGAAATAGCATTCGAGATTAATGAGAAGCGAATCGCATTTAGCCTTCTGACTTCAATAAGAAAAATGGAAGCAAAGGAATTTGGAGGTATTCCCGCACATTTACTCAAAGAGGAAAATGATCTTTACAGACAAATGGCTGCCTATGAAGAATTGATCTATGAAGAAAAAAGATTAGTACATCCTGATAAAAATCGTTTATATCTCTGGGAAGAGAGGTTATTCAAATTGTCACAGGAATATGAAAGGCTTATAAACAGGTTTGAACTGGAATATCCAAAGTACTATCAGTTGAAATATGATGTAAAGGTTAAATCAATCCCGGAGATCACAAATAAAATAAATGCAAAAGAAGCAGTTATCGAATATTCACTTTCAGATTCTCTTATTCACTATTTTGTAATTTCTCATGAAGAGTATAATTTGTATACTGTAAAAATCGACTCCACATTTTTCAATAACCTGGAGATTCTCACCCTTGATATGTCAACTCCTAATTTCTCATCGGGTGTGCATGCATCATACCGGAGGTATGTGGATGCGGCGTATGCATTATACAGGGTATTGATAGAGCCCTGTGCCGGGATGATCCGTGACAAATCTCTCATTATCATTCCGGACGGGATATTATCCTATCTGCCTTTTGAGGCATTGCTCACCCATCCTGTAATGAATGATGAGCCTGATTACCGCAATCTCCCTTACCTGGTGAGGGATTATGATATCGGTTATGCCTATTCCGCCACGCTTCATTTCGAGGTACAGCGCAGCAGGGAGAGGCCATCCGGCAGCCTGCTGGCATTTGCACCCGATTATTCGAACGTGTTCGCCCAGAACATCATTGATTTTTCTTACCTGGAGGCTTACCGCGACCAGCTGGTTCCCATCCCGGGGGTAAAGGATGAGGTCAGAAAGATCTCAAGGCTGATCAGGAGCGATGTATACCTTGATGAATCAGCCACGGAGAATAATTTCAAAAGGCATGCGGCAGATTATGATATCCTGCACCTGGCCATGCATACGATCGTCGATAATGAGAACCCCATGTATTCCAAGCTTGCGTTTACGCAGAATATCGACAGCGTGGAGGACGGTTTTCTGAATACGTATGAGATCTACAATATGAAGTACAATGCCAGGATGGCTGTCCTCAGTTCCTGCAAGACCGGTTATGGCAGGCTCCAGAAAGGTGAAGGGGTGATGAGCCTTGCCCGCGGATTCATGTATGCCGGCTGCCCGAGTATCGTGATGACCCTCTGGGAGGTATCCGACAAATCGGGTGCCCTGCTGATGGAAAATTTCTACAGGGAACTAAAAAAGGGTAAAACCAAGACAGAGGCCCTTCGCGAGGCTAAACTGGAATTTCTCCGGAAAGCCGACCAGCTCAAGGCAAATCCTTATTTCTGGTCGACCTATGTTGCCATCGGTGATGACCACCCTCTCTACCCCCCCCGATCCGGAATCCTATGGATTATCTCTGTAACGATCCTCGTGGTTGCAGCAGTAATCACCATTACCTGGTATCTGAGGGTAAGAAGAATGCGAAATAAGAGCGGGGGATCGATGCGCCAGGATACCATCTATACCTGAACAAACTATTCATCCAGCAGGTCATTGTACAGGGGATCCTCCTTGATCTTCCTCACCAGGAACTCTTTGCAAAAATGTTTCCGTTTCTTAACGTAGTTTTCACTCTTAAATCCCAGGATCCGGGCAATCTCTTTCTGCGGGACATCCTTAACAGTCAGGCTGAGGATCTTCTGGCAATCTTCCGGAAGTTTCATGAAATATTTCTGGTAAAGCCTCATCCTGAGATCTTCATTTTCAATCTTAAAGGGCTCCTCCTTCAGTTCTATAAACTTTTGCTGGTCTGCTATTTTCTTATCCTCATATTTCTGGTTGCGCAGGTTCTTCAGCCATAAGTGCCTGGCAATGGAATATATAAAGGTCTTAAAGCTGCTGTTCAGGAAAAAATGGTTCTCCTCTTTCAGCTTCCGGTATATGATAATGATAGATTCCTGGAAGATATCCTTGGCATCATCGGGAGTGCCGCTGTTGGAGAGGATGAAGTGATATACAGTAGGGTAATATTCCTTATAGATATATTGTAAAACAGCATTGTCCTGTAACCGGATACCCTCAATGAGTTCTTCAACTGTATATACACTCACCTTGTTTGATTATGAAGAAATTAGGAAATATAAAGCTATAAAAAATTAGACTTATTGATCAATCGGTAGAATTTAAATATGAACATGAAGGTGGGGATATAATGAAGAAGATTATGTAATAGATTGTAATTCTGCTGGTTAATTTAATAATAAGAGGACCTGACTGTAATCTTTGTGATGATATGTCCCGTTGATATTACCTGCCTTACAAGCAGGGGGTCAATGGTTCTAATCCATTATCGCCCTCCGGGCCCCCGGGCTGGATCGCGAATCAGCCGGAAGGCTGATGAGCAATCCTACATCGCCCACGATCTAAAATGAAGGAGTTAGGTCTTTATTGGTCTGACTCTTTTTTGTATTGGATAGAATTAGGGTTGAAGATTAGAGCTTAATTATCTTCTCAGTTCTTACTAGATCCCTGGACCTGACCGTGATGAAATAGACTCCCTTCTGGAATGAGGAGAGGTCGATTTGAGTAGAATTATTAAGTATCTTAGTGCTTTGAATAATTTGGCCACTTAATGAGTGGATTTCGATAGTGAGTGGAATTTGATATTGCGTTTCGATGTTAATGATATTATCAGTTGGGTTCGGGAACAATTTATATCCTTTTGTATTTAAAGTAAGGTTGTTACTAGACTGGGAAACAAATAATTGCAGAGGTATACTAAATGATTCGTAATTAGTATCCATCCCATATACAATATATTCTCCTTTTTGGATGCTATTCAATGGTATTTTAATTTCTTGATTGGCCGAAATTGAACTAATTAAAGTATAATTATTGTCCATTGAATCTTTAATTGCAAGAGTTCCAGGCGGTACAAGGTATATTTTTCCGTCAGTGTCCAGTTCAACGACAAGTGTATCCTTGGATTCTAGATAGTTCTCACACTTTAGAGTTATTCCAGGAACTAAAAGTGTTATAGTTACTATCAATGTATTGAACTAAGTCCTGAACAATGAAATCCTCCCAGTTCCCTGAAACGAATGAGTTTTTATACCAACTTCCGTGATATTTGTTAAATGAATCAGGTGAGACTATAATCAGCGGAGTAATGATATTACTGGATATCAGATTATCCAAAACCGGAAAAATATCAATTTTAAGACCTGTACTCCACCAAGAAAGATCCTCTCCAAACCAAAATTCATCATGGCAATTAAATCCATGTAATAGATAAACTACAGGATATTTATTATTCGGAGCATTATAATATCCCGGAGGAAGATATATTGTTACCTCTCTTTCAGAGGAATCTCCAAGTAAGTTATTTTCAAGGCTAGAGCTGATAACTTTGATTGTATACAATTTTCCATTAAATAATGAATCACTGTCTGAGTTATATTCTTTGGTAAGATATTTTTCTGTTCTATTGATTTGTGAGTACAAAGAGTAGAATCCTAATGATAAGATGACTGAGATAATTACAAAGTGTTTCATGACTGTTGTAGATTTAGGAGTCATGGCAGGTTACAACCTTAAAATTATGAACTCTGCGAGGTCTGGAAAACCGAAAATAAAAATATGACAAAATTATCAGAATATCAACTAATTAGAAGATTTTAATAAAACATCGCGGAAGGATACACCCTCTGATAGTCCTTCTCAATAATTGGAATATGTCTGGTTGAAAACCGGTCACATTCAGTCACCACCGGTAAAAAACCAAACCATCTCATTTCCCTGCTAGCGATTGTATGGGAACGAACAGGCAAAAAGGTGAATGGAAGAAGGGATGGAGCAGGTCCGGTTTCCAACCATTCCTGCCGATGTATTACTGCAGGCAGTACTTTCCGGACGGATCGAATCTTACCTCTTCTGAAACAATCTTTGTGACAACAATGATTCTGTGATTAAAAAAAGGCATACACCCAGCAGGCTGAAGATAACATAGGTTATAACCGGGCTGGTAGTCTGGAATAACCGGTATATCTTTTCTGTGACCGAAGAGATCCACGCCAGGTTAAGGTCTGGATTGAAGTTAACGTCAGGAAGGAATCGTACATAACTGGTTCCCTCACCGCCCAGCACGATAGCCAGGGCGACCAGTGCAGCAACAGATACAGCGATGATGATCCAGGCTGTCCTGCTGATCAGCGGCTTATAAATCTCACCATAATAACTTTTCTCAACCGACACACGGTACATGACCCGCTCGGTGAATGATGCGGAGGGCTCAACCACCTCCTGGCGGGAGAAAAGATCCCGCATCAGTTCATCTTCTTTCTTAGCCTGTCTTTTCATAATAACTCAATTAATTCTTCTTTTAAATAATTCTTCAGCATATTCATCATCTTCTGCCTGGCACGGAATATCTTCACTTTTGCATTGTTCTTTGTAAGGCCCGTGATCTGTGCGATCTCATCAAGCTCCTTCTCCTTGTAATAGTATAAAGTTACAAGGAAATTTTCATCCGGGTCAAGTTTTTCAAGCACAATATCAAGGAATTTTTTCCTTTCCGACTCTTTTAACTGATAATATACATCACTTATTTCCGCCGATTCTTTCTCTTCAACCTCTGCGTCGTTGATACTGTAAACTTCCTTACTGCTTCTTCTCATTTTTGAGATGGCCGTGGTGTACACTATCCTGTACAGCCATGTCGAAAACCTGGCGCCACCCCTGAACTGCGATAACGACTGGTATGCCTTCACAAATGCATCCTGGGCCACTTCCTCGGCATCTTCCCTGTTCCTGAGCATCCTGAGCGCCAGGGAAAAAACCATCGACTTGTATTTGTTGACAAGAAAGGCATATGCGTTTGTTTCACCATCCAGGACTTTCTTTATATAATGGCCATCTTCCTTATATTCCATCTTAACTCATCGGTTAGACGCAGCAGGTTAGTTACCGGTTACAAGTTAATAAGTCCTTCAGGATAATAAAAATTTTTTTGCCGGTTTTGTAACCGGTTGACTGGAGCAGGCGTCAAAATAACTGAAAACAAATTATTAATCCAAACAAGTTGTATGATTGAATGAGCTGACAGAATAATAGATTTTTTACTTAGCCGCCCTGCGGCGCGGCTCTGCAAATTTCTAACTATTCATATTATCAGTTTAATCACACAATACGTTAACTAAAAATTATCATCATGAGTCACGCAGGAGATGCTCTCGTAGCAATTTTAGTCCCGATTGCTTCCTTCGCACTTATTTTCGGGATGTTTTATCTGTACGTAATGACCAGGCACAGACAACGCCTGGCATTAATAGAAAAAGGAGCCGATGCTTCTATTTTCGGTATGGGAAACGGTAAATCAGGCAAATACTGGACGATCAGAACCGGCCTGTTTTTTGTCGGGATTGGCGTAGGTATATTAATGGGTAATCTGCTGGCCAATATCGGCCTTCTGGATGTCGTCGCCTATATGTCAATGATCTTTATTTTCGGCGGACTGGGGCTGGTGCTGTTCCATATTATCTTCAGGAACCTGAAGTGAGGAAATATTTTCAGGACTCACCCCCTTGTATTCCCTCTCTCTCGAGAGAGGGGGCGAGGGGATGAGTCCTATTCCGTATAATATTGAATCATCCTCACGATAGCCCTCTTGCAGACCTCGCAGAATCCTTCCGCCTCGTTGCTTTTCATCCTGCAGTCAATGGCAGGCCTGTAGACCCCTTTCGCAACATATCCGCCACCCTCGAAGACACCCGTCTTATCAAGATAGGGCTCTACTGCCGGTGTGGGCACCGGGGTGCCAGGTTCGAGCATGTCGGACCATTTCGACTCAAAATCCACCAGCGTAGTCAGGTTGGGCTCCCAGGGCTCGACTGAAAGGTCGAAATATTCCTCATAGGCAACAGCTGAGGAATAATATTCATCCCCGAGTCCGGCAAAACCATGCCCGAATTCATGGACCATCACCTCACCGGGGGCACGGCCGCCATTGGAACCCACACAATAATTGTTGTACATGCCCCCTCCCCCGTACCTGTCGATATTCACCAGGACAAAGATCTGGTCATAAGGGACCGGCGCAACCACATCACAGACAGTCTTATAATCATAGGTTGTGAGGTACCTGGCAAGGCCGAAGGTATAGAAATTTGTGTTCAGGATGGTATTTTTCCAGATCCCCTCACCCGGGATATCGGTGCCCTCTTCAGCCGAGATAGCAGCAATGGTCCAGATATTGAATTTTTCTTTGTTTGATTTATAGGGTTCCATGGCAAAAAGATATCCTGAGAATCGTTCCACATCGTTGTAAAAATCATCCACCTGGCCGGCTGTATAACCTTCAGCAAGAAAAAGGAGGTCAACATGACGGGCAGGATCACCACTGTCAATATATTTTCTTATCTCAAAATCATACTTTATGCCCTGTTCAATATAAAGGTCAGCAGGATCAATATCCAGTTCAAAACACTTCTCAAAATTGTTCTGTTGATCCCTCCTGTATAACTCAAGGATAATCTCATTCTTCGGATAAGGAAACACCAGGACTTCCGTGAGATATTTTTGTGTTGTTTCAGCTTCACGGGTCGTCTGCCATTCTTCAAACAAGGTTGAAAATCCTCTTGAGAAAATCAGCTCTCCCGTTGGAGTATCCAGAACCCTGTATTGAAATTCTCCCAGCTGAAGAGGATCAACGAGATTTGTCCTGGTCCCTCCCCATTCAGGCTCCCCTTTGATCTTCTCAAGATAAATATTCATGTTTTCATGGTCACCGGCAAAAACCAGGTCAACCCGCATCCTGGCATCAGTGAAATAGTCAGAATAGTTGATCTGTGAATTGATTGATATACAACAGCAAATCAATAATATCAGGATGAATGAATTTTTTTTCATGATTTCAATAAATGAATTCGTTTAATTTATAGCTATTTTGATTTCATAATATCTGCAATGATTCTTGCATCTTTAACCACAAAGGACACAAAAGATAACACCAGGTAACACAAAGGAATTTAATTATAGACCATGGAGTTCCTTTGTGCTGCCCTTTGTGCCCTTGGTGGTTAAGGAAATTATGAATCTTTGATGTTGTTAGTTGATCTCTGTTTAATAATAATGCCTAATTTTGAGTACCTCCTTAATTCTGCTATTAATCATTCATTAAAGATATAAAAATACAGATATGAATTTAATAAACAATCTCATACAGAAAGTTGAACAGGTTTTTCAGAATTTTGGCCTTTCTGATAATCTGACCATATTACTCAGGACGGTCATTGTAGGACTCATTATTATCCTCCTTGCCCTCCTTGCAGATTTTCTTACCAAGCGGATCCTTGTACAGAGCATCCGCAGGATTGTTGCACGCACGAAAGTCAAATGGGATGATATACTGATAAAAAGAAGGGTTTTTATCAGGCTGGCACACCTTGTACCGGCCCTTATCCTGTATTATTCGGCCGGCTTCATCCTGGCAGATTACCCGGTGATAGAGAATTTTGCAATCGGTCTGATAAAGATCTATATGATCCTTGTTGTCCTTCTTATTATCGACAACATTATCAATGCATTACATGAGATATACCATACCTTCCCGGTCTCAGAGAACAGGCCGATAAAGGGATATGTCCAGGTGGTCAAGATTTTCTTTTATTTTATTGCAGTTATCCTGATCCTTGCCATAATACTGGGCAAATCTCCGAAGGGGCTGCTGACCGGTTTAAGTGCGTTGGCTGCAGTCCTGTTACTGGTTTTTAAGGATACCATTCTCGGCCTGGTGGCAAGCATCCAGCTCTCTGCTAACAAAATGGTCAAGCCGGGCGACTGGATCGAAATGCCCAAATTCAATGCCGATGGTACAGTTTTCGAAATCACATTGAATACGGTGAAGGTGCAGAACTGGGATAAAACGATTGTCACCATTCCAACCTATTCGATGGTATCCGATGCTTTTACGAACTGGAAAGGCATGGAGGAGTCGGGAGGCAGACGGATAAAAAGATCCATCAATATTGATATGCAGAGCGTCAAATTCTGTGACGATGCCATGTTGAAGAAATTCAGCCGTATCAGCGTCCTGAAAAGTTATATTGAGACCCGTAAAAATGAAATTGAAGAATACAACAAAACCAACCAGATCGACGATTCTGTGAAGGTGAACGGGCGGCGTATGACCAACCTTGGCACCTTCAGGAAATACATCGAGGAATACCTCAGGAACCACCCCAAGATCCATCAGGACATGACCTTTCTCGTGAGGCATCTTCAACCTACAGAAAAGGGTATCCCTATTGAAATATATGTCTTCAGCAACGACCAGGCCTGGGCAAATTATGAAGCCATCCAGGCCGATATCTTCGACCATATCCTTGCCGTGATCCCTGAATTTGAACTCAGGGTGTTCCAGAACCCTACCGGGGCGGATTTCCTGAAACTCGCTGATTAGGAAGGCTGAGGCTAAGGTACAGGAAGGGTACAGGGTGGCGAAGTTAATAGATCGTAAAGTTGCAAGGTCGCATGGTCGCACGGGTCACAAAGTGAAAAGGGTACAGGGAGCAAGGATAGCCCCGGAAGGGGCTGAACTATGAATAACCCGGTACGAAGTGCCGTGCATAGATGGCACGAACTAACACAACCCTGAAGGGATTGAATAAATTGAAATGTTGAAAATGCACTCAAATGTCATAAACTGGAAGAAAGACCAAGGCTGAGGGTGAGGAAGGGCAAAGGGTTTGATTAACCACAGAGCGCACAGAGAATGAATAGAGAACCACAGTGTGGCGGTTTACTCTGTGATACACCTGAAGGCTCTGTGATCTCTGTGGTTCAAATTATAAGGACCTCAATGTCAATAGGAATAACTGATCAACTAATCTGGTAAATCACACCCTGATACAGGAGCAGTTAAAAAGAAGGGGCAGGGAAGAAGCCAAGACCTGGTAGTTATGAAGAAGATTTAATCTAGTATCCTGCCCCGTCTGTGTTACTAACTAAAACCATAACAAAAATATTAAACTGTCAGATTATTCCAAATAATTGAATCAATAAATTCATAATATTTTTTAATCAATAATAATTTATAATTTTAAGGGTTGTTTTAATTACAATTTTTATTTAAAGCACCCTGTTTATGGAAGATAATTTACAGATTGATAGTCTTGACAAGAAGATCCTGTCGATGATCACGCAAAATGCGCGCATACCATATCTTGAGGTTGCCAGGGCATGTAATGTGTCAGGTGCAGCGATACATCAGCGGATACAGAAGCTGACAAAGATGGGGGTAATCACCGGATCAAGATTTACCATTGAGCCGAAGAAGATTGGTTACAAAACCTGTGCCTACATGGGCATTTTCCTTGATAAAGCAAGTCTTTACCGGGAGGTCCTGGATAAACTGAAGGAGATACCGGAGGTAACCCAGTGTCATTATACAACAGGTAATTATTCCATATTCATTAAGATCTACACCAGGGATAATGAACACCTTAAAACTGTTCTGACCGACAAGCTGCAGGCTATCGAGGGTGTTTCCAGGACAGAGACTTTTATTTCACTGGAGGAGGGGTTTAACAGGTCCCTTCCGATCAATTAATACCAATCATTCCTGCGTTTTTGCCGGACGGCCTCATAGATAAGAATGGCAAAGGCTGCACTGACATTAAGGGAAGAAATCTTTCCCATGACAGGAATCCTGACAAGCTCATCACATCTTTTCAACAGCCCGGCAGATATACCCTTATCCTCGGATCCAAGAATGAAGGCACAGGGGCCTGTGATCCGGGCCTGTGAATAAAGCTTCTCTGCCTTTTCCGAGGCACCAATTATCATCAGTCCGCTGTTCCTGAGATAGCCCGTGGCAAATATAAGGTTCGGGACCCTGCATACAGGTATCCTGCTCAAAGCTCCTGAAGATGTTTTAAGAGAATCTGCATTAATCCTTGCAGAGCCATGGTACGGTAGGATGATAGCATGTACACCGGCACATTCGGCTGTTCTGGCGATGGCACCGAAGTTCCTTACATCAGTCACACCATCCAGCATCACAATCAAGGGATCCCTGCCTGACTCATAGATGGCGGGTATGACCTGGTCCAGGTCCTGAAAAGTGACTGGTGAAACAGTGGCGATGATGCCCTGATGATTTTTACGTGTGATACGGTTGAGTTTTTCCACCGGGACAAACTGGAAAGGTATGGATCGTTCCTTTAAGAGTTTTAAAATATGCTGGGATTTTTCGCCCTGGAGGTCCCGCTTAAGATAAACCCTGTCAATTTCCTGGCCTGCATCAATTGCCTCTATAACAGGCCTTGGTCCATATATAAATTCACTGCCTTGCTTCATCAGATATTATCAACATAGAAAATTTTACCCCTCCGCCAATCCTGCACAGCCTGGATCCACATTGAATTAACAAAATTCCTTTCAAGCTGGTAATCATTGTCAGAATATGGGGTTCTCACCTTTGAGAAGGCGAACCTGAGGGGCTCCTTGCCCCTTTTCCTGTAATATGTCCATATTTCCATATCAGCCGTTTTTGATAGGCTGTTCGGGGGGCCGTAAACAATGAACATCATCCCGCGGTCAGTTTTCCAGCCTTCCTTATAGGATGTAAAATAGTAATTTGCATAGAATACCCTGTTGTAATAAATCCTGATCAGCTCCCTGGCTGTCTGGACATTTCCTGATGCCTGCAGCCAGAAGTTATCAACTGCCAGCTTTTTATTTGTCGAATTAATCAGATCATTAAATTCCACCGTTGATGTAAGATATGCCAGCGGGCCTATCATATCATCCATGGTGGTAACCCTGGGATAGTGTTCTCCAAAATTGAACAGTGCCAGTCCACCGGCCTGACGGGGATCAACCTGAATATAATACATCCCTGGCCGTGGTAAAAGGTACTTGATTGTGTCACTGTAAGGATAGGCGTAAATACTGTCAGGAATAAAATCGGGCCTGGGGGATGAGAGGTTGGTGACCGGGGGCCTGGGAAGGGGAAACCTGCTCTGATAATATTTGACATACAGGGTATCAATTTTTTCCCTGGCATAGGTTATGTTAAAGATATCGTTACTTTTAAAAACCCTGTCGAAGGACGGATAACCTGTTGCGGCAGTAATAACCTTGAAATTCTGGGATGTATTGATGAATGATTTATCAACATCAAGAAAAGATATGCTGCTCTTTTTGCGCAATAAATCAGTTATGTTCACCTTGAGTGAATAAATCTTATTCTGCTGTGCAAGGATTGGTATGGAAGTAATAAAAATATCCTTAATTGCATTCCTGTTCAGGCTGTAATGCATCGTTGCACTATCAGCAACAGCTCCGCTCTCATTACCGTTAATAATTTCCCGCAGTTCATAATGAAGGTCAACAGAAGCCAGGTATACACCCTCCCTGTTAGCCTGGTTAAACAACAACTCAATGGTATATAACTTAACATATAACCTCGACATGTCGATACGTTCATGATAGATAACCATCTCCGGGTGAAGCGGTGTGCTGGAGGGATTATAGATCGTGGCCATATTCCTGTTGACTGCGATGGTTGATTTTTGAGTTAACCTTGCACAGGAACCTGTGACCAGAATCAAGCAGATTAATATTTTAATAAAGTGTTTTACCATTACTTCTTCAGACTATAAATTTATCAATTTATCCAGCTCCCTGCTCAGTTCTTCCCATTTCTTCATTTCTGATGACAGTGAGGTGGTCAGCTGTTCATAGCTTTCAAAAATCATTCCATCTTTCACTTCTGCATTTTTGCTCATCTGCCTGTTTAGTTTCTCAATTTCTCTTTCCAGGTAGGCGATATGCTCTTCTGCAAGATGAATATGTTTCTCGATTTTACGAATCTGCTTTTCATATTCTTTCTTCCGTTCGTATGCCAGCTTATTCTCCTGTTTTTTAGCCACATTTTTTCCTGTTTTTTTAATATTAGCCATATTCAGGTCTGACAGGTCTTCAATTCTTTTTTTCTGCAGGAAATCATATATCCCACCCAGGTGTTCCCTTACCTTTCCATCCCTGAATTCATATACCTTCTGCACCAAGCCATCGAGGAATTCCCTGTCGTGTGAAACCACAATGAGTGTACCATCCCATTTCATTAAGGCCTGCTTCAGGATATCTTTTGATCTCATATCAAGGTGATTGGTGGGTTCATCCAGTATAAGCAGGTTATATGGTCTCAGTAACAACCGGGCAATGGCCAGGCGGGACCGTTCACCGCCGGATAATACCCTTACCGGTTTATCAATATCATCTTCATGAAAAAGAAATGCACCAAGGAGGTTCCTGATCTGTGTTCGCAGCTCTCCAACAGCTTCATAATCTATCGTTTCATAGACCGTTTTAGTTTCATCCATGATCTCATCCTGGTTCTGGGCATAATAACCAATATCAACATTCTGCCCTATTCTCAGTTTGCCTTTCCTGTCCAGTTCACCTGCTATGATCCTAGATAATGTTGTCTTCCCCTCACCATTTTTCCCGACAAAGGCAACTTTTTCACCACGGTTAACCACAAGATCCACCTCTCGTATAACCTCTTTCGTACCAAAACTTTTTGATAATCTTTCAGCTTCCAGCACAAGTGTTGCTGACCTGGGAGCAGAAGGAAACCTGATGTTGAATACAGCAAGATCCTCCAGTTCAATTTCAATCCTGTCCATTTTATCCAGCTGCCTGATCCGTGACTGTACCTGGGTGGCTTTGGTTGCTTTATACCTGAACCGCTCAATGAACTTTTCTGTTGTCTCAATTTTTTTCTGTTGATTTCTGTAGGCTGCCAGCTGCTGTTCCCTTCTTTGCTGCCGGAGTGTTCTGAATTCAGAATAAGGTACTTTATAATCATAAACCGATCCCATGCTGATTTCAATTGTTCTGTGTGTTGCACTGTCCAGAAAAGCACGGTCGTGGGAAATAATCACCACGGCACCCGGATAATCCGAAAGAAATTTTTCGAGCCACTGGATGGATTCGATATCCAGGTGATTGGTAGGTTCATCAAGGAGCAACAGGTCGTTGTTTCCAAGTAATAGTTTAGCCAGCTCAATACGCATCCGCCATCCCCCGCTGAACTCAGCTGTGGGCTTATGAAATTCATCTCTCCTGAAACCAAGTCCGGCCAGGGTCTGTTCAACGGTCGCTTCAAGGGATGTACCCCCGAGTAAATGATGTCTGTCAGTCAATTCTGCCAGTCTCTGGGCCATAATACTGCTTTCTTCATGGTTCGTTTCAGATTTCACCTCAAGCTCCTTCTCTATTAATTTCATCTCTTTCTCCACCTCATTCAATTCAGCAAATGCAGATTTTACCTCTTTCCAGAGTGTTCCTTTATCCTGATACTTCATCTGTTGTGGCAGGAAACCTGTTACAAGCATATCAGGCCGTACCACTTTTCCTTCCGAAGGTTCAACCATGCCGGCAATGATCTTCAGAAGGGTTGTCTTTCCCGCACCATTCCTCCCTACCAGCCCGATCCTGTCCCTCGGATTGATGCGTAATGACACATCCCTGAATACCGTCTGCCCACCAAAATAGATACTTATATTATCAAGTGATATCATACAAAACCATAATAATGATTCCCACTGCCACCCTGCCAGCCAGCCATAATCAACCAAATATCCAGCACCCGGACCTTAAAACCCGGCACAAAAACTCAGAACTCAGCAGCCACAACGCAGAGCTCAGCACTCAGAACTCTTACCCAGCACTCAGAACTCAGAATTCAGAACTCAGAACTCAGAACTCAGCACTCAGAATTCAGCACTCAGCACTCTGAACTCAGAATTCATTTTATCTTTGCAAATGTCACAAAATAAAAATAATTAACGCGCAGTAATACCAAAATTCTCTGTGACAAGAAAAAACCTGCCCCTCATCGAAAAAGTCCTGGTCACCGACCTGGCAGCCCAGGGAAAAGCCATTGCCCGGATTGACCAGTATGTCACATTTATCGCCAATGCCTTGCCGGGTGATGTTGTTGATCTCCAGGTAATAAGGCGTAAAAAGTCATGGCAGGAGGCAAAAGCAATCCATTTCCATTCATTCTCAGATAAACGAACACCACCGTTCTGTGAACATTTTGGTATTTGTGGCGGTTGCCGATGGCAGGATTTAAAGTACCGGGAACAGCTGTATTACAAGCAAAAAGAGATAAATGACCAGTTTGCCAGGATAGGCAAGCTCAGTTATCCTCAGCCTGAACCTATTATCGGTTCAGAGTCAGGAAAATTCTACCGGAACAAACTTGAATTTGCTTTTACCAATCAGAGATGGTTGACCCGTGAAGAAATTGAAAATGAAACAGAGATCATTCACAGGAATGGCCTGGGGTTTCATGTACGGTCACTCTATGATAAGGTCATTGACCTGGAGAACTGTTATCTTCAGCCCGAGCCTTCCAATACTATTCGCCTGGCAATCAGGAATTTTGCTATCAGGAATCAATATAGTTTTTTTGATCTGAAAAACCAGTCAGGATTATTGAGGAACCTGATTATTAGAACCACATTAACCGGCGAGGTTATGGTGCTGGTTGTATTTTATGATGATGACCGTGATGTCCGGGAACATATTCTCGGCCACATCTCAGGATCCTTTCCGGAGATTACCTCGCTGATGTATGCCATTAACCAGAAGGCCAACGATTCCATTTATGATCTTGAATTTATCTTATACAGGGGCAAAGATTATATTCATGAAAAGCTTGAGGATCTCCGGTTCAGGATCGGCCCGAAATCCTTCTTTCAACCCAACGCCATACAGGCCTCCAGAATGTACACCTGGATCAGGGAAAATGCGGATCTAAATGGTTCTGAAACAGTTTATGACCTGTATACAGGTACCGGAGCCATCGCTATTTTTCTGGCCGGGCATGCAAAAAAAGTTATTGGCCTGGAATATATTGACGATGCTGTCAGTGATGCAAAAAAAAACAGCCTCCTAAATAACATATCCAATACACGGTTTATATGTGGTGATATAAGGAAGGCCTTGAATCATGACCTTCTGGAGCAGGAGGGTTATCCGGATATAATGATCACCGACCCTCCCAGGGCAGGAATGCATAAGGATGTCATTCAATCCATTCTGAATATTTCACCCGGCAGGATTATTTACATAAGCTGCAACCCGGCTACCCAGGCGAGGGATGTAAGCTTGCTGGCAGATCAATATAAGATTGTCAGGGTCCAGCCATTCGATATGTTTCCACATACCTGGCACGTTGAAAATGTTGTGTTGCTTGTGAAAAAATAACCTGGATAATTTTATCTTTGACAGTCATTTACATTTAACATCCACATACCTTGTCAAGGAATCTTCTGATAGCCTTTCTTCTATCTCTGATTCAGCTTCCTATTCTCAGCCAGGACACTGATTTTGAACTCTGGCTTGCAGCACAGGTAAGAAAAGATTTCGGGAAGAAATTCAGGCTTTATTTCGAGCAGGGATATCGAAGGGATGAATTTCTGGTTCACACCAAGACAATATATTTCGAAGGCGGGGGTTATTTCAAACCTGTTAAATTCCTGTGGCTTGGATCCTATTACAGGTACGCGACGGATTTTAAGGGTTTCAGGAAAAACAGGGTCAGCGGTGAAGTATTGCTGCGGGGAGAACTGGACAGGTTCGGTATTAAACTCAGGAGCCAGTACAATTCAGAATTTGCTGAAGATATAGATACCGATCATTATTTAAGAGAAAAGATATCCATTGATTATAATATCAGGAACTGTAAGATTGATCCATTCATAGCTTCCGAAGCGATATTTCACCTTCAGACAGATCAGTCAGAAAATGAACAGATCCGATTTGATATAGGTGTGGAATGGAAAATTGGTAAGCGGAATTCCATCGATTTTTTTTACAGGTACCGGGATAAGAGAAATGTAAAAAATCCTCTTCACTCACATATCATTGGCATTGATTATGTCTTTGAATTTTAACTGAACTAATTATTCGGGCAATTTTTCATCCGGCCAATCATTCCTGAAATCGATCCAGTAAGACTTTATCGTTTTTTTAATTTCGGGTGATAGGATCAGGATACCAATCAGGTTGGGTATGGCCATCAATGTGATGGTAATATAAGACAGTGCCCATACAATCGTTGTATCGGTAAATGACGCAAAGAAAAATCCAGCCACATAAATGAGTCTGTAATAAATTACATATTTCGGTCCCACCAGGTATGTCACTGCCCGGTCACCATAGTATGACCAGGATATGGCGGTGGAAAATGCAAACAGCAGGAGCCCGATAGAGACAATATATTTCCCCCATCTGCCCAGTATACTACGGGTAAAGGCTTCTGTTGTCAGGGGCGCACTGTGCAGGAGGGATTTGCCCTGCACAACAATATCCCCCGTCTCGTCCTGCAGCTTTCCTTTAACGATATCAAGTGCGCCACTGAATATCTCCCCTTTCCTGTAAAATTTAACATCTTCAGCAACAGACCGGGCATTCAGAAGTGTGACATGATCTGTCATGATCCCCTCCCTGATCTCGAGCACACCGTTATAAAGTTCTAATGTATCCTTATTGGCCAGGAAACGATACAGTTTTTTACTATCCGGTTGATTTTGTTCATGATATTCCCCGGTAAGGAATATCATATCTGCCTGCTGAAATTGATTTTCGACCTTATCTTTCCATGCACCTGATGATAGCAATACCAATCCTGTTAATGTACAGATAATGATTGTATCGATAAAGGGTTCAAGGATTGCTACCAGTCCCTCCGATACAGGTTCATGGGCTCGTGCTGCAGCATGTGCAATGGGAGCGGATCCCTGGCCTGCTTCATTGGAAAACAGGCCCCTGTTCACACCCCTGTTAAAAGCAAATGCAAAACTTGCACCCAGGAATCCTCCGGCAGCTGCCGTACCGGTAAAAGCATCCTGAACAATAGATATGAGTGAAGGAATGATATTCTGATAATTGGTGCCTATAACAAGCAGTGCACCGATAAAATACAGGATAGCCATGAACGGAACCAGCCGGGAGGTGACCTTGGCAATACGTTTTATGCCGCCAATGATAATAAGGGCCAGCAGAACGGCCAGTACGGCACCTGTAATGATTTGTTTTAAACCGAATGTTGCAAAAATTGAATTTGATATGCTGTTTATCTGTGGAAGATTGCCGGTTCCGAAAGAGGACAATATGGTAGCAATAGCAAAGAAAGCCCCAAGGAAGATACCTATCCTGATGACTTTCCCGCTTCGAAGCCTGATATTAAGCCGTTTTTTCATGTAATACATCGGTCCTCCCGATACAGAGCCATCGGGCAGTACATCACGGTATTTATGTGATATTGTTACCTCGACAAATTTTGTGGTCATACCAAACATGGCGGTGATCAACATCCAGAACAGGGCAGCAGGTCCCCCGAGATGAATGGCCAGTGCCACCCCGGCAATATTTCCTGTCCCTACCGTCCCGGACAAAGCAGTGGCAAGAGCCTGGAAATGTGTGGCATCACCGATATCGCCTTCCTTATCAAATTTTCCTCTTACACATTTAACTGCATGACGGAAATACCTGATCTGCGGAAACTTAAGATATATTGTAAAAAAAATGCCTGTGCCGAGCAGAAGAAATACGAACCATGGATGCCCTCCAATATAGGTGTCCAGCTTTGTCAGAAAATTGTAGATTGCTTCCATCTGTATGATCTGAAAAATGAACGGATTAAAGTCAACAAATGTAAAAATAAATCATGAGGAGCAAAATGTTTGTGGTGCAAACATTTGTAAAAAGGCAGTTGCTGTAGCATTATGAGGGAGTGCAATTGTGAGTCGTGAGTCGTGGATCGTGGGTTGTGAGTCGTGGGTTGTGGGTTGTGAGTTGTGGGTTGTGAGTTGTGGGTTGTGAGTTGTGAGTTGTGGGTTGTGAGTTGTGGGTTGTGGGTTGTGGGTTGTGGGTTGTGGGTTGTGGGTTGTGGGTTTGTGGGTGCGAGAGTTGGAGTTGGGAGGTGGATATAACTCTCCAGTGGTTATCAACCCAGGAGAAGGATGATACTCTACAAGGATTTTAAGAGCTCCAAGGTTTATCAACAACCACATGGGATGATAAAAAAGCTTAAGGAGAAGGATGATACCCTCCGGGAGTTCAAAGAGCTCCAGGGGTTATCACCAGGGGAATTTTCAAGCACGGGATAAAAAATAACTTCAGGAGAAGGATGATACCCTTCAGGAGTTTAAAGAACTCCAGGGGTTATCACCAGGGGAATTTGTAAGCATGGGGCAAAAAAAAAGCTACAGGAGAAGCATGATACCATCCAGGAGGATTCCATTATCCCATCGTTTTTTATAATTTAGCGCATAACCATTTGTTTCAATTCTGTATTCATTATGAACCGAAAGACAAAACACATCATAAGATTCCTCCTCATCCTGGTTTATTATCCTGTTTTTACCTTAGCACCGGCAGTTTCCCAGGTCAGTAATCTTAACCAGAGAGTTGCCCTGGTCATCGGCAACTCAGACTATAACGCAGGCCCCCTGCTGAATCCCGTGAACGATGCCAGGGCGATGGCCACGGCACTCCAGGAAACAGACTTTGAAGTGCTTAAATATGAGAATGTAACAACGACGGCAGATATGAAAAGAGCTATCCGTGAATTTGGGGAAAAAATACAGAACGGTGGCGTCGGACTGTTTTATTATGCAGGCCATGGTATCCAGGTTAATGGTAAGAATTACCTTATCCCAACACAGGCTGAAATTTACAGGGAGGAAGAGGTGGAATATGAAAGTGTTGATGTGGGATTTGTCCTGGCCCAGATGGAGGCTGCACATAACAGGATGAACATCATCATATTGGATGCATGCCGTAATAACCCCTTCTCAAGGAGCTGGCGGTCAGCATCACAGGGACTCGCCTTTATCAACGCACCGGCAGGTACCCTGATCGCCTATGCTACCGCCCCGGGATCAGTTGCGTCGGACGGAACGGGAGAGAATGGATTATATACTCAGGAATTACTGAAACAAATCAGGAAGCCTAAACTCAAAATAGAGGATATCTTTAAAAACGTCAGGGTTAATGTGCTGGAGATTAGCGATCAACAACAGATACCATGGGAATCATCATCCCTGGTAGGTGATTTCTATTTTGTCGAAGAAGAATCCACCGCCCAAATAACGGAAACCACTGTGAACGAGCTCGATAAGGATTTGTGGGAAGAGGAATTTAATGCATTGTTTAACACCGAACCACTTTATAATGTACAGTGGAAAGCCATGGACAACAGGTTCAGTATCCTGATGGATAACAGGGATATCTCATCTGAAATATCCAATGCCGTATGCGATGATGATCTGCTGGTCTATCACCATAATACCGGTAAATACTTTATTCTGGATGATTACCGGTTACACCAGGATAATACCTATCGTGAAGCGATAAGCCTGCCTTATGATGTCACCACCTGCTGGAGATCACGGGATAATCTATACTGGTTTTTTGACCAGGGTAAGGATATAACAAAACAAACAATAATGTCAGTATATGATGAACACAGGCTAATCTATAATACGCAGAATAGACAATATTATCTCTGTGCCTTTTTCACCAGTTTCCAAGATGGTAATGTTTATCCGGCTGAAGCGGTCCCGTCAACAAATGGAACACTGTGGAGAAATGACGGACAGCATTATTTTCTATATGTTAATGGCGAACAGATCGGATTCCGTACATTTTCCCAATGGAGCGGGAATGACCTGATTGTATATGATGAACAATCAGCAGGTTCATTCCTGCTGAAGGACCTGTACAACCGTAATGATAACCAGCTCAGGCCGGCAGAAATCGTTGCCATACCCGGTATGATCACCTGGCAGAGGCAGGATAATACATATTTCCTCTATCGTAACGGGGTTCAATTCGCCGGTGAGGAAACCACGGTGGCAGATTATTCTGGCAACGATCTCATCGTTTACGAAAAAACCTACCAGCAGACCTACCTGTTGAAAGATTGGGCATCCAGCAACAAAATGTCAACACGCAATGCTATCATATTATTTTCTTCCACAGGAGTATTCTGGCGACGGTCAGGCAATAATTACTGGGTCTATCGTCATGGCCAGATTATTCAATACGAGTTAACCTCAACCTGGAATGGAAATGACCTGGAAGTATATGATCCCAACCTGGGATTAACATACATTCTGCCAGGTTATGCAATCTCAGATGATGATACCCTCAGGGCTGCAAAACTGAAACAGTGAGTCCCCTCACAAAAGTGATTCGGATACAAAAGAATGCTTACTTTTCTACATTATTGATACCTTTAACCAACGATTCTTTCAAATAAGAGAAGATTTGGTATTTTATTTGCCAGTATGATCCTTAAAATCAAAGAGGTAGAAGGGAAAAAAGACCTTCACAGGTTTATTCATCTTCCCGAACAGATCCATCAAGGCCATCAAAACTGGGTGCCTCCACTTTATGTGGATGACTGGCAATATTTCAATCCTGAAAAAAACAAATCATTCTCTTATTGTGATACCATCCTTTTGCTTGCTTACCGGGGAGACCAGGTAGCCGGAAGAATTATGGGGATTATCAACCACCGGTATAACGAGAGTCATCATGAAAATGACGCACGATTCTGCTGGCCGGAATGCCGGAATGAACCGGATGTTGCCGAAGCTCTCCTGAATAAAGTGGAAGAATGGGCCCGTTCAAAGGGTATGGAGAAAATTGTGGGTCCCCTCGGATTCTCGGATAAAGATCCACAGGGTTTCCTGGTCGAAGGATTCGATGAGCCGGTTGCCATTGCAACTAACTGCAACTGGCCTTATATGATAGACCTTATCCAGGCCAACAACTATGTTAAAAAAATTGACCTTGTTGTCTATAAGATTAACCTGCCGGATAAAATCCCGGAAATTTATGAAAAAATCAGTACCCGCTCACTGAATAATCACCAGCTAACTGTCCTGGAGTTTGAAAAAAAATCCCAGATGAAACCCATGATCAGGCCCGTCCTGAGCCTTGTAAATGAAACCTTCATGGATATTTATGGATTCGACCCGATGTCCGGCAAGGAGATGGATGACCTGGCAGCACGTTATATGCCTATCCTGGATCCAAGGTTTGTAAAATGTATTCTGAACAACAAAAATGAATTGGTGGCTTTCATCCTGGGAATGCCTGATATGAGCAAAGGAATTATCCGTTCACGCGGATATCTTTTTCCCTTCGGGATCATTCATATACTACGGTCTGCAAAAAAAACAAAACAGTTGAACCTGATGCTGGGAGCTATCCGCAAGGATTTCCGCAATATTGGTCTGGATGCGGTAATGGCAATAAAAATGTTTGGATCTGCTAAAAAAGCAGGATTCGAAATCGTCGATAGCCACCTTGAAATGGAAGATAACTATAAAGTAAGAGCGGAAATGGAACGATTTGGGGGAATAGTATACAAAAAATACAGAATCTACCAGAAAAATTTATGATTCAAGGGATATTTGCCAGCAAATATCCCTTGAATCATAAATCTATTCTTCTATCAGCTTCAAATAATCCATCATCAGGGGAATATCAAACGATCTGATACCATGCTTCAGCAAATATTTTTTATCCTGTTCAAAAACCGAAGCAAGCCAGTTAAAATCGGCACCTGACCTGATCAATGCTTTTTTGTAGTTCTCAATTGCTTCCGATCTGTGTCCCCTACACCACTCTATATGACCGAGGTTGACAAAATCATTCCTGGTACCCTCCTTGTTAATGGCTTTCTCAAAATATTTCCTCGCACTGTCAAATTTACCAATGGCAAATGAACACCAGGCAATCGGCCTGTAGATCTTATAATTTGAGGGATCCTGGTATTCAACCTTGTAATAGTATTTAAGGGCAGCTTCAAAATTTTCCATATCCATATAGGTATGGCCAATATATGCCTGGATATAAAGATTTTCCGGATCCTGTTTCTCTGCCTCCCTGTAATATTTCAGGGATGACTTAAAATCACCCAGTTTGCGATAGCAGAAGGCGATCTTTTTGAATATCCATATTTTGTTCTTATCGAAAAGTTCTGCCTTGTGATAATTCTCTATTGCCCTCTGAAATTCTCCCTGCTTCTGATAACCATAAGCAATTTTTTCAAATACCTCAAAATCACTTTCATCACAGGGAAGGTGACTTAATATATTGATAGCTTCACGGTAATATTCTTTTTCAAAATAAAACTCACCAATATTCCTCAGTATCTTTTCGTCACTGATCAGTAAGTTAATGATGTGACTTCTTTCAATGTTGAACGGTATCTCAAAAACATCCTCAAACTCCTCCCTCATGGGATGAAGCTTGAAAAACCTGTACATATCCTGGAGGTATTGGGTATAGATGGTCCGGTCCTTAATAAATTGATCAAGTACTTCATCATTTGATGACAGTTCGTTCATGGCTTTGATCTCCATGTTAAACATTTCCATCATCATGGATTTTTGAAGTGATGGCATATTCCTGATATTCAGACAAAAAGAATATTTATCCGAATTGCACAGAACGTTTGACCTCTCCAATCCTTCAACAAAAAGTGAAACATCAAACTCTTCCTTCTGGTCCTTTAATGCTTTGACAACATTTTCATTATCCCTGTAAAATGGTACAAACCAGTTGCTGAACTCACTGAAAAACTGAAATCTTTTCAACATGGCAAAAGCACTCAGAAAGACATCCGATCCTTCCATCTGCAGCGTGGAAAATTGCTCCAGTTTTTCATAAATATCCGGGGTATCTTTAAAAACCGTTTCCCATTCCGGGTTCTTTTCATCAATATATTTTTTAGATAGAAGATCTTCGAGGTCTAATTTCTCTTCAAGTGTGGATTTGATCTTCATCATCTCAGGAAAAATCTCCTCCCTGATTTTCCGTGTTACTTTTTCCGTTTCCCGTGCTTTGAGATACTGAAGAATGATTGCTTCAATATTCTTATCAAAGTTTTTCTGTTCTTTGATTAATTTGATACGTTGTTCAATTTCAGGATAATACTTCAGTTTCTGGTCATGGAAATAGAGTCCAAGCACCAGGCCGGCCAATGCCCGCTGCCATACCTGGTTTTCCTTATGATCAAAAAAATCAAAATGGAGACTGGCTTTCTGTACATCAAAATGACGAATAAGTGATAGTGTGAGTGAACTGACCAGGATGCTTTTATCATGCCAGGGTATGAACCGGGAAGTAATGATTTGCCTGACAAGGTTCATTTCATCCTCACTGAATTTATCTGTCATCCAGATGATTCTGAAGATATTAATCAGGCTCCGGTAATATTCTTCCTGTGCCGGTACTTTTCCCGCATCACCCGATACCTCTGTATCTCCGAGGATTTGTTGTATCTCCTTCTGAAATGTCATTTTATCAACCAGCTTGGCAGACTTCCCGGTCAGCAACCGGGATGCTCTTTCCACTTCCCCCTTAATGATATAATAACCAAGCAGTTTCTGGTGAAATATGATATCTTCTTTTATATCATCTGTCAGCTCCAGGATTGATTTCATCAGATGCTTGTATACTTTTTCCTTTTCGGGATCATCCCCGAGCTCAAAAGAATATTTCAGGATATTCCGGTATGTTTCACGATATTTCTCAAGCTGGTTGGCAAAATCCTTGTTCCTGCACACTGCTGTAAGATCCAGCAGTTTATCAAAAGCATCAATCACTTCATGATCATTGATATGATCGTATACCTGATTGATTTTTTCGTGTAATTCGGAATATTTCATTAGTATTTTAATTGTTAAATTGTTAAACTGTTAAATTGTTAGGAGTGTATAGATGGATATTTAATCATTTAAACAATTTAACCATTTAACAATTTAGGAGGTATCAAAAATCGACCCAAGCCTGAAATTGAATAAAATCAGACAATTTGTCATAAAGAAAGTAAAAAGGGAAAAGGCAAAGGATGAGGCAAACTGGATATAGAAAGAAAAGGGGATGGATTGAGATGAGAGGGGGAAGGTCTTTAAGTTGCAGAATTCTGAATATCCTGGTACGAAGTCCAGGGGGTGAAATCAAAAGACGATTGGAAAAGAGTAGAAGGATTGATAGAAGAAATGAAAGTGAAAAGGCAAAAAGTAAAAGTTCTGTAACAGATACTTTTGCCTTTTACCTTTTGCTTTTTTACTTTTTCCCCTGGTTTTGCTAAGATTTGCTTTTTAACAGGATTTTTTCAATCTGTTCCCTGAACATTTGTTCGGTTTCTTCAGGAGTACGGGCGATACCGCTTGTCATAACCGGATTGCCTTTCATCGGACAGAAAAGGAATGAAGGTATACTCTGGATACCAAAAACGGCAGCAAGCTCTCTTTCTTTTTCTGTATCAACTTTATAGATATGTATTTTGCCATGATATTCCCTGGCAAGCTCTTCGAGTATCGGGGAGGTGGTCCTGCATGGTGCACACCAATCAGCATAAAAATCAACAAGGCAGGGTAATTTGCCCCTGAACACCCAATTTTCGGGGTTCTCTTCATAATTCATTACTTTATGCAGAAAATCCTGTTTAGTAAGGTGAATGGCACCTTTGTATTCTTTGCTCATCTCCATATCTCTGGCAGTAGTTACTTCATTATCCATTTTGTTCCTTGCGGTAGATGGACCACCGCAACCATGAATGCCAATCAACAAAACTGTCAAAACCGGAATAATCAATTTCTTCATTGTTATTATTTATTAATCATTAATTGTTCTGTCATTCCGAAGGTTTTTCATTATTCTGTTTTTTGCCTGTACCACTGACCAGAAACCCGAGCAATCCTCCCATCAATGTACTTGTATGCCAGTTTGAAGTGATCGGGCATGACCCGCCGGTACAACCAACAAAGCGCCAGTAGGCAAAACCAACCAGTGCCCCTGCCATACTGAATGCAAAAACCTTCCAGTATTTTCTTAAAAATTGTTGCATGAGATTGTTGTTTCGATGGACAAAATTAATTCAAATTCAAAACCATAAATATAGATATATAAATATTAACATATTTTTAAAGATTCCAAGACCTGACAGGTGGCTTTGCACTTGTCAGGTCGAAGAATTAAAATGATTAAAATGATTTTCGACTTGTCAGGTAGTGTTCAACCTGACAGGTCTGTTATTATTCCCCGATCCCCTCATGATATTCCTGGAGGGATTTTACCATATAAGCACCGTTTCGGCGTTCACGGATGCCCCTGGTGGCAGCCAGTGCGGCTGAAGTAGTAGTAATATAGGGTATTTTGTATTTAATTGCGTTTTTCCGGATATATGAATCATCATATTCGCTGGTCTTTCCGGCCGGTGTGTTCACGATCAGGTCTATCTCTCCGTTTTTAATAGCATCCACAATATTTGGCCTGCCTTCGTGCACCTTTTTAATAAATTCAGACTCGATATTATGCTCTGCAAGAAATTTTTGTGTCCCTTCTGTAGCGAGGATTCTGAAATTCATATCAGAAAAGTTCCTGGCAAACTCAAGGATTTTATGTTTATCTCTCTCTGCGATGGTTATTAACACCGTACCCTCAACAGGCAGGCTGGTCTGGGTGGCTTCCTGGGATTTAAAAAATGCCATTCCATAGTTTTCGGCCAATCCCAGGACTTCTCCCGTGGAACGCATTTCAGGACTCAGCAACGGGTCAACATCCGGAAACATGTTAAATGGGAATACGGCCTCCTTTACTCCAAAGTGATAGAATTTTTTATCCCTGAGGTTAAAATCGGAAAGCTTCTTGCCCAGCAATATCTGTGTGGCAATTTTAGCCATGGGTATATTGCAGACTTTCGATACCAGTGGAACTGTACGTGAGGCTCTGGGATTTGCCTCCAGGATATATACAACACCCTCATAGATAGCAAATTGCATGTTCATCAATCCGACAACATTCAATTCGATGGCAATTCTTTTGGTGTACTCCCTGATCAGTTCCTGCTGCTCTTCTGTAATAATTACCGGTGGTATCACACAGGCCGAATCTCCTGAATGTATACCGGCATACTCTATATGCTGCATGACTGCAGGAACAAATACATCCCTGCCATCAGATATGGCATCTGCTTCTGCCTCAATGGCATCCTCCAGGAAATAATCAATCAGCAGGGGCCTGTCGGGTGAAACATCGACCGCAAGTTGTACATATTGTTTCAGCATATCCTCATCCAGTATGATCATCATTGCCCGTCCACCCAGGACATATGAGGGACGTACCATTAAGGGATACCCGATTTTCGATGCAATTTCGATGGCTTCTTCCAGTGTGCTTGCCATACCCGATTCAGGCTGTGGAATTCCCAGTTTCCTGATAACCTGCCGGAAGTGGTCACGGTCTTCAGCCAGGTCAATCGTTTCAGGGGTGGTACCGAGTATGTTTACCCCTGCCTCCGCAAGTTCACCGGCAATATTCAGTGGTGTCTGCCCGCCAAACTGGACGATCACCCCTTCAGGTTTCTCCTTGTTATAAATACTCAATACATCCTCGACGGTGAGAGGTTCAAAATAGAGTTTATCCGAGGTGTCATAATCCGTAGAGACAGTTTCAGGATTACAGTTCACCATGATGGATTCGTAGCCTGCCTGGCGGATAGCAAATGCAGCATGTACACAGCAATAGTCAAATTCAATCCCCTGCCCTATCCTGTTCGGGCCGCCTCCCAGTACCATGATCTTCTTCCGGTTACTGACCTCCACCGTATCCGGAGCATTATAGGTTGAGAAATAATAGGCTGCATTTTCCACACCGCTTACCGGCACAGCTTCCCACGCCTGTGCCAGTCCAAGTGAGAGGCGCCTTTCCCTGATATTTTTTTCAGGCATATTCAACAGTTTTGACAGGTATTTATCAGCAAAACCATCTTTCTTGGCCTTTATAAAGATTTCGTCAGGCAATGATTTACCCCTGAATGTCAGGATTTTTTCTTCCAGCACCACCAGTTCCTTCATCTGGGATATAAACCATGGCTTAATATGTGTCTTTCTGTACAACTCTTCTATATCTGCTCCCTTTCGCAGTGCCTCATACATAATGAACTGTCGTTCACTGGTGGGATGTTGAAGCATGATCATCAGCTCATCCAGGCTTTTTTTATTAAAATCCTTCGCAAATCCAAGCCCGTATCGTCCAATCTCCAGTGAACGGATGGATTTCTGAAACGCTTCTTTATAATTTTTTCCAATGCTCATAACTTCCCCAACAGCCTTCATCTGTGTTCCCAGCTTATCCTCAAGGTTTTCAAATTTCTCGAAGGCCCACCTGGCAAACTTAACAACAACGTATTCTCCTGAGGGAGTATATTTTTCCAGCGTACCGTCCCTCCAGTAAGGTATCTCATCCATGGTTAATCCCCCGGCCAGGAGCGATGATACAAATGCTATCGGGAATCCCGTTGCCTTGGAGGCAAGAGCGGAGGACCGGGATGTTCGGGGATTGATTTCTATTACCACCACCCTCCCGGTCTCAGGATCATGTGCAAACTGTATATTCGTACCACCGATCACCTCGATCGCTTCAACAATATCATAAGAATATTTCTGGAGACATATCTGTAAATCAGGATCAATCGTGAGCATTGGAGCCGTACAATAGGAATCACCGGTATGTATGCCCATAGCATCCACATTCTCAATAAAACACACGGTGATCATCTGGTTTTTAGCATCCCTTACCACTTCCAGTTCAAGTTCCTCCCACCCGAGGACGGATTCCTCTATCAATATCTGGTTCACTATACTCGCTGATAATCCCCTGCTGGCAACAGTCTGCAACTCCTCAACATTGTATACCAGCCCTCCTCCTGTGCCACCAAGTGTATATGCCGGCCTGATAACCACAGGATAACCCAGTTCAGCCGCAACTTTTTCAGCATCTTCAACACTGTTCACAGCCTGACTCCTGGGCATTTCTATCCCGAGCCGGTTCATCGTTTCCTTGAAGGCAGTGCGGTCTTCACCACGCTCTATAGCATCGACATTAACGCCAATCACCTTTACACCAAATTTATCCAGGATCCCCTTCTTGGCAAGGATGGAGGAGAGATTCAATCCCGTTTGCCCGCCCAGGTTGGGCAACAAAGCATCGGGCCTCTCCTTTTTGATGATCTCAGTTAATGCATATTCATTCAACGGTTCAATATAGGTCACATCAGCCATTCCCGGGTCCGTCATGATAGTAGCCGGGTTGGAATTAACTAGAATAATTTTGTAACCAAGTGAACGAAGCGCCTTGCAAGCCTGTGTCCCTGAATAATCAAACTCGCAGGCCTGGCCAATAACGATCGGCCCGGAACCTATGATCATAACTGAATCAATATCCTTGCGTTTTGCCATGGCTTAAATTAGAAGATAAAAGATAAAAGGAAAAAGATAAAAGTTGATGAGACTTGAATTTTGCGAACCGCAGGTGAAGCAAAATTTATAGTCAAACAATCCCGCCTGTCCCGATGAATATCGGGGACAAATGTCGGGAATAAAAGAAAAAAGTAACAATCTGTATATATTCAATAGAAATACTTTCTTAGGAGAGACCATTTTATTGTTGACAGGACATTATTGGTTCTATTAGTTTTTTTCAATAATAGTTATTTTATCCGAATGTTTTGTATAGTTGTCCGGTATAAAGTTTTCCTCAGGTTTTCAACAGTCGTGATTGCATGGAGCCCCGACTTCATAGGGATTAGTTCGGCCAGGACATTTCAGTTCGCTTCCGCTCGTGAAATGTCAGCCTCACTGAACATGGTGCATCGAGCAAGATGAAGAAGGCTGAGGCTTCTTTAATATTTGATTTTAAATCTGAATTAATGTAAATTTATCATACCAAAGCTGGTTTTAACATTCATGCTCCAATGACAATCTGGTCTTCCGAAATAATAGAACTCGAAAACCTATTCACAGCCATAAAAGGCCGTTTTCCTGAGCTGGAGAAAGAACTGGAACACCTGATTAAAACCGATGATGAAAATGTTGCCCTACTATATTCTAGAAGATGCATGGAGATTATTATTACCGCCCTGTGTGAATGCGAATTAAAAAGACCACGCAAAACAGAACCACTTAAGGGTATAATTGACAAATTATACCGGGAAGATAAGGTGCCTTCTCATATCATTGCCTCCATGCAAAACCTGAATACGCTGTCAACTTTCGGTGCCCATCCCAAAGAATTCGATCCGGAACAGGTTAAGCCGGTTCTCAGTAATCTTACTATTATTATCAAATGGTACCTGAAATATAAGGATGGTCAAACCATTGATAAAACAAAACCTGAAGAAGTAAAATCTGAAAGTCTAAGTCCGGATGATCCCAACAAACACATCCAGAAACCAAAGAAAAGATTGATATTATTGCTTTCCGGATTTTTATTGGTTTGTGTTATAGTTATAGTGGTATTATTTGTTTTTAATATCATTGGCGACGGAAGGCAAGCTGAATATCCTGAAAAATCAGTTGCAGTATTACCATTTGTTAACCTGAGCAACGATCCTGAGCAGGAATATTTTAGCGATGGTATGGTGGATGAGATTTTGGACCATCTTTTCAAGGTAGGTGATTTGAAAGTAATTTCACGCACATCATCAATGAGGTACAAAGATACAGGGCTCACATTAAAAGAAATTGCCCGTGAATTAGGTGTTTCAGCAATCCTGGAGGGAAGTGTTCGAAAAATAGGGAATGATGTGCGAATAACGGCTCAGCTGATCGACACACGAACCGATACACATTTATGGTCCGAGACATATGAAGGAGACCTTTCTGATGTTTTTTCGATTCAGTCCGAAGTGGCTCAAAATGTTGCCCGGGGATTGAAAGCAACATTAACCTCGAGAGAAACAGATCTCATTCAGAAAATCCCACCTACCACCAATCAGTTAGCCTATGATTTTTATCTGAAGGGGAGGGATTACTGGTCAAAAATTGAACCTTTTCATGCTATAGAAATGTACTCAAACTCCATCCAGGAGGATTCATTATTTACAACAGCTTATGCTCAAAGGGCATTTATGCATTTATTTATATGCTGGGACAGGAGAGAAGGATGGCAGGATCATGTTATAAAAGGCAGGGAGGATATAAAGAAAGGAATGCAATTGAATCCCGAATTAACCGAAATGAAATTCATAACAGCTCTCTCCTGTTACTGGATAGATCGCGATTACGATAAATCTTTAAAAATCCTAAAAGCATTAAAGGCAGAAGCACCCAATATGGCAGACCTGTACGCTTTCTCTTCTTACAATCTGAGACGGCAAGGCAAACTGGAAGAATCAATCAGTGAATTAAAAAAAGCGATGGAATTGGATCCATTCAACGCGAATTATATAGATAATTTGTCCGGGACATATAGAAATTTACATCAATATGATAATCAAATTGCATGCAGCATGCAAGGATTATCATTATTGCCTGACTATGAAGGTTTTATTGATAATATTTTCAGAGCCTATCTGGCCAAGACTGGTGATTTGATGGTTGCACTCAAAGAATCGGGACTGAAGGAAGAAGATGTTCAGTATGAGATTTATTACTACACCAGGCAATATGACAGGTTAATAGAATTAATAAATAAAGAATATACAATTATTTCCGATCAAAGATTCTTTCGCCCGAAAACATATGATCTTGCATTCATTTATTATTTAAACGGTAACACATCTCTGTCCAAACTTTACTCAGATTCAACAATAATATTTTTAAAGGGGGAAATAGAAGAAAATCCGAATGATGCCAGGTTTTACTCTACTTTGGGGAAATGTTATGCATTCAATAAGGATATTAAGGAGGCAATTGCATACGGGATGAAAGCAACTGACCTGATGCCGGTTAAATTAGATGCCCTGCTGGGTGCTGTTAAAGAATACGAATTAATGGAAATCTATATATTAACCGGCAACTATGACCTGGCTTTAGATAAAATTGAGTTCTTATTGTCAATCCCATGTGAGTTGATGAGCATAGGAGACCTAATGATTAATCCAATATATGATAATCTTCGTAGTTTACTGCGGTTTCAGAAAATAAGTAATTCCGCGCGAAAGTAACTTACGCTTAAATAAATCTTTGATGCTGGTTCAATGGTCATTTCCCGAGAAATGCAGAATAACATTCAGGGGCCTGTGATAGATCTCCAGAACCTAATGTGGATAGGAAGTTCCTGCCAGACAAAGCCTGATTTACTTCATGTAATCAATCCCAGTGGAGGGAGTAGTACCCATCCTCAGTTAAAACAGCACTGGTTCCCAGTTTTCTCCCTTCCCGGTTCAGCATATCCAACAGCCACCTGGCATCGGCAACAGATACATGGTTAAGGCGGAATTTTCTGATCTGCATGGGTACCAGTATCATGGAGATCAGGGTGCCGCCTGAAGGATCTATCATGGGAAAATACATCAGGGTGAGGTCGTCACGGTATTGCTCATAACCGCTGATTCCTTCGTAATCGTTGATAAAATCCCCTGCTCCATATATAATCAGCTTATCCTTATATAACTCAATGCCTCTTGGATGATGTGAAGAATGACCATGAATGATATCCACTCCGGCATTGTCAATCAGTGCGTGAGCAAAGCTGCGCTGATCGCCGGGAATGTCATAACCCCAGTTACTTCCCCAGTGTACAGAGAATATCACAATATCCCCGGGCTGTTTTATCGATTTTACTTGTTTACCGATTATGTCTAGGGCTTTATCATCCTGCCCGGGAAGCAGATTGACTCCGGAATTTTCAGCAGAGGCTGCCCAGCTTTTCAATATGCCGCTTGTAACAGATCCATATGCAATAATAATCACCCTCGATTGCCCCACTTCAAATTGAGCAGGCCTGCCGGCATCAGCCAGATTGATGCCTGCACCGGCACAGGCGATGCCTGCATCCTTGAGGGTTTGCAATGTCTCCAGAAGCCCTTCACGGCCCCAATCCAGAAGATGGTTATTGGCCAGTGAACAGAAGTCAATACCGGCACTCGTAAAAACCTTTATGTTCTCCGGATGCATACGATAGTTTATACCTTTCCCGGACCAGGGCTGATCATGAGTGGTAATACTGGTTTCAAGGTTAATTATCTTCAAAGTGGGATCTATTTTGTTCCATACTTCCATTGCATCACCCCATATGTAGGAATAAGATACCGGTTTATTGATCGGCCCATTTACCCTCTCTGCCAGAAGAATATAATCCCGGGCATCCTTAACATAGGATTCGTAGATCGTGGGATCAACAGGATGCGGCAAAACCTGGTCCAGACCCCTTCCTGTCATCACATCACCGCATAGAAAAAGGGTTATACCGGAAGATGAAGACCGGCTTTTATCTTTCATGGTTATTTCGTTTTGTTCCTGATCAAAAGGTGAAAGAGAAAAGAAAAGAATGATAATTAATATTGTAAATGATCGAAAGGTCATGTGTTATAAACTTTTCGACTTATCGTTAATTTAATGTATGCATATACGAACTATAAAAATAACCTGCTTTTTAGACATAAGAGAAATGGTACTTGTAAATTAACAGGCTTTTATCATTTTTCCGTTTTTAAATGTTCTTGTTAAGACTATTGCCCTCATCGACGATTTGAATGTCCCGGTTAAAAGCCGGACTCTACATGTAGCTAACCAAGTTACAAAAGGTTCGACTAAAAGTCGAACCACCATTAAAAAAATTAACAATGGCTGGCCGACTTTCAGTCGGCCAATGTTT
>LJUQ01000137.1 GCA_001304505.1 Bacteroides sp. SM23_62_1 | reverse complement strand
ATTCCCGGACAGGATTATCCGGGAGAAAGATTGAAAGAAGCCTGGATTAAGCTCCTTTTCAGTCAGTTCCATGATATTCTTCCCGGGAGTAATGTGCCGTTATCGGTCGATTACCAATCTGGCAAGATACAGGAGGTATTTGAGATCACGAGTATGATTCAGTCAAACACCTATCGGTCGATTGCCTCTTCGATTAATACATCAGGATCATTTAAAGACCGGGTGGCAGATGATCAACATGTTGATGCATGGGCCTTTGGTGCCGGGGCCGGACGGGATGCAAATACAGGCGATCTGTCATCAGTAGGATATACACGCAACAGTGGTAATTGCATGGTTGTATTCAACCCTTTATCATGGAAACAGCAGGAGCTTGTAAGGGCGACATTATGGGATTATCTTCCAGGCTCCTCAACCAGAAATATGGAAGATCTTTCATTTATTATTATTTCTTCCACCGGAGAAGCTTTCCCGGTTCAATACCTGGGTCCCGAAGGATCAAGCTGGGCACATCGTTATATTGATATGGTATTTCCGGCTGAAGTGAATGCATTTGGATATAATACTTATTTAATTACAGAGGGTAAGGAAAAGGGAACCAATCAGCCTGTAATATGTACAAAGACCACTGATTCCGGATATTCATTACAAAATAACTATCTTGATGTATATATAGATCCGGAGCTTGGCAGTATCTCAAAGCTTCTGAATAAAACTTCTAAAACCAATTATGCTGTTTCCGGAAATCCTTGTGCTTCCCTTGAATACCTTATGGAGGAAGGCGGTGATGCATGGACAATTGGAAATATTCAGGAAAAGATTTATCCATTAAAACTGAAATCCATTGAAAAAGGGTTGGGAGGTCCATATCTGGCCTCTGTGACATCAACTTACAGCATCAATGATTCTGAAGTCAAGATAACCTATCTCCTTGGTTACCAAAAGTCTTACATTGAATTGAAGGTAGATATGGATTGGAAAGAAATGGGTTCAGTGACAACAGGAACACCAATGCTACGTATCATGTTTCCATTTCCTTTTGTCAATAGCAGGGCATCTTATGAAATACCCTACGGATCAATTGAAAGAGATCAGTATCAGGGAGAAGAAGTGGTCGCCTTACGCTGGGCAAATGTTGGTGGTATCTTGAGAGATAGTCAGCAACCTGCTGGATGCCTGGTTCTGAATGATTGTAAATACGGCCATTCACTGGATAATAATGTCCTGAAAGTTACCCTGATACGTTCTTCTTTTTACCCCGATCCTTACCCTGAAATGGGGAAACATACGGTTCGCCTTGCACTTATGCCTCATTTACAAGAAATTACTACAAAAGATTTCATGAAACTGGCCTCGGAATTCAACCATTCTCTCAAGGTGGTCAATACAGATATACATGATGGTGGGTTACCTGCAGTAACAGAAAACCTGATCAGTATTCAACCCGATAATGTTATACTCACCTCAATTAAAAAAGCGGAGGATGATGACAATCTGATTTTAAGGTTGATTGAGGCAGAAGGTATTGCTGTCAGTGCACAGGTCAGTTTAAATCCTGAAGTATTTGGAAAAATCAAAAAAATATTTGAAACAGATCTTTTAGAAAGAGCAGTTTCAGGTTCTGTAATGATAAATACAGGTAATTCATTCAGCGTGGATATACCGGCTTATGGGATTACGACTGTTAAAATTGCTTTGAAAAAAAATAAATAATCTTTTTACATGCTCCTTTAATTTAACCACAGAGCACACAGAGAATTCGTGGAGTTCACAGAGCTATAACAACCCGGGGTATTTATTCTCTGTGGTTCTCTGTGTAAAATCTCTGTGCTCTCTGTGGTTAATAATACAATAAGTTATTGATAACCGATGAATTAACACTTCATCCTCATACAATATAGCCATGAAACGAAATACATGTATTATATATTCATTCATTGGATTATTAATATTAGTCACATCTTGTTTACCAGTTCGCAAGTACAAAATAAATTCCCCGGATGGAAGAATTGAATTGGTCATTTATGCAGCAGAAAATTCAGGAATAAGATATTCCGTCTGGTTTGAGAAAATCCAGGTGCTGGAGGACTGTTCATTTGAAATACTATTCAAAGGAACGCGCTCTTTTGGCAGGGGGCTGAAAATTGCTGGTACCCAAATAAGAACTATCGATGAAAACTGGGAACGTGTCTGTGGTAAACGTAAGAAGGTCAGGAACTATTGTAATGAGATGAAACTGGAGCTTATTGAAACAGGGGAAACCAAAAGGATGGTCAACCTGTTTTTCAGGGCATATGATGATGGTATTGCATTCCGGTATGAAATCCCGCAACAGCAATCGGTCACTGATTTCAGTATTTCAAGAGAGAATTCAATTTTCCGGTTTACCGGCGACCACAGGATCTGGGCTACCCACTGGAGTGATTTTCATACAAGCCAGGAACAGGAATTTACTGAAGAACAACTATCAGACCTGAAAATGGATGATATTATTGGGGCCCCATTATTGGTTCAGGCAGATACAAATATCTGGATCGCTCTCCTGGAAGCTAACCTAACCGACTGGGCAGGAATGGATTTTGCTGCAGGAAATGATAAATACTCGGTTGTAACCAGGCTGTCACCTTTGCCTGCAGAGCCGGATATTGTCGTTAAGTCTTCAGCTCCCCGATACTCACCATGGCGTATTATGATGCTTGGTGATCATCCCGGAAGATTTATGGAATCAGATATCATACATAATCTGAATGAACCCTGCGCGCTTGAGGATGTTTCGTGGATAAAGCCGGGAATATCTGCCTGGGATTGGTGGTGGAGTGATGGTTTTGCACCGGATAAGAAAAGGAAACTCGGGCCGGATACAGAATCGCATAAATATTTCATTGATTTTGCTTCTGAGATGGGATGGCCTTACCAGCTCGTCGACTGGAACTGGTATGGGGCTCCATTTGCTTCTACGGAGACATGGGAGCCGAATCCGGAGGTGGATATAACAAAGTATTCCGATTTATGCAATATTCCTGAAATCATTGAATATGCACGTTCGAAAAGTGTTAAAATAATCCTCTGGTTGGAGTGGCATCATGTAAACAGGCAGATGGATGAAGCGTTTCCCCTCTATGAAAAATGGGGTGTGACGGGTGTAAAAGTTGATTTTATGGACCGCAATGACCAGGAGATGGTCAATTTTTGCCATAAGGTTGTGAAGAAAGCTGCTGAACACCATTTACTTGTTGATTTTCACGGGGCATATATGCCAACCGGGATTGAAAGAACATACCCGAATTTCATCACACGCGAAGGGGTGCTGGGTAATGAATATAACAAATGGAGTGACAGGATTACCCCGGATCATTGTCTTACTATTCCATTCACCCGTATGCTGGGAGGTCATATGGATTTTACCCCGGGAGGATTTGTTCATGGAAACAGGGAATCTTTCCGGATAGCCGGACAGACAGGATTGCCCTATACTATGGTAAGAGGCACCCGGTGTTTCCAGCTCGCCATGTTTGTGGTTTATGAAAGCGCTCTTCAGGTGATCTGTGATTCGCCATATAATTACAGAAAGAATCCGGAAGGGCTGGATTTTTTGAAAATAGTGCCAACCACATGGGATGATACAAAAGTTATCAATGGACAGGTTGGTGATTTCATCATAGTAGCCAGGAGGTCAGGAGAAGAATGGTATGTCGGGATTATGACCGACTGGACCCCGAGAAACCTCGAAATACCTTTAGATTTTCTTGGTGAAGGCAGGTATCATGCAGTTGTGTGGAGTGATTCTCCGGACTCAGGTGAGTACCCGGAGCGGCTGGTCAAATCCGAAGTAACCCTGTCAGGTAAAGATATACATGTTGCTAAACTGGCTTCCGGTGGAGGGCAGGTGATACACCTGTTCCCTGAATGATCACTCACCGGGTGACTCAAAGTCACCCGATGAGTAACCAGGTCACCCGGTAAGTGAAATAAATACCGGGTCACCCGGTGGGTGAAAAACCCAAGTTTTTATTAAATTGCACGATATAAATAAGAATCAGGGATGGATGAGAAAAGTCAATAGGATAAGCCTTGAGAGGAAAGACGACCTGTTATATTATATCGGTGAAGATCAGCCCTTTACAGGTCAATATACATTTTATCATGACAATGGTGAGCGGGCAGAGCAGGCACAGGTCAGAGAAGGATTACTGCATGGCAGATTATCCATATGGAATGAGTATGGAATTAAAATCTGTGAGGCGGAATACTTTGAAGGGATGAAACATGGTAGAGTAAAACTTTGGTATGACAGTGGAGCAAGGAAATCGGAGTTCTTCCTCAAAAATGAAAAAAGAGAAGGGAAATTTTTGATGTGGTATGAAAACGGACAGCAGAAATTTGAGGCACACTATAAAGATGATTTGCTTGATGGACTTCAGAAAAAATGGTATGCCAACGGACAGATCAATATTGAAGCCACCTATCATGAAAATCATGAAGATGGTAAGAAATCTATGTGGAAACCGGATGGAGTGCTGGTATTTGAAGGTTTTATCAGGAATGGTGAATTTATTGATAAAACCGGGAAATAATATGATGATGGAGGAGAGGTTACCAAAATTATTCCTCGATTAATGAGTAGGTTATACATACAGGGTTTAGAGGAGCGCTGATGGCATAAGTTAATTACTAACCAATAAGATTATTACTATTATGAAAACGTTCAAAATCCCATGGTTACTCATTTCTGTCTTCATTTTTCCCATTCAGGTTTTATTTGCTCAGGAACCATGCAGGGTCTTGATTCAGAATCTGGAAGGAGAATATGAAGGAAAGTGTAAAAAAGGACTTGCCAATGGTAAAGGTGTTGCAAGGGGCATTGATACCTATACGGGCTCGTTCAAAGAGGGATTGCCACATGGCAAGGGCACCTATGTATGGAGTACAGGTGATGTCTATGAAGGTGAGTGGAAAGAAGGATTGAGGGAGGGGCTGGGGACTTTCACATTTAAAATGAATGAGAAAGATACTGTTTTATCCGGTATCTGGGAAAAGGACCGGTATATAGGGCCGGTTATTGAAAAACCCAGAGTGGTCAGGAAGTATAATATTGATCGTGTTAACTTCTTTCGTCAGGGTGATGGCTATCAGGTTGAAATTGCTTTCTACCAGGGAGGTAATTTAGCAGCAGGATTGGAGAATTTCATGATTGTCGGGAGTTCAGGTTCCGAATATTCTGTCGGGAAGTCAGTGGGTTTTCAGAATGTATCTTTTCCCTTCACCTGCACCGTTAATTATAGTATATGGAATGCTTTCCGGACTCAGATCTTCGACTGTGACCTTGAATTTGAAATAAGTCAACCAGGTCACTGGATGGTAAAAGTTTATAATCTATAAATACATTTTCAGATGCATATTATTGATTGGATGATCATTGGCTTATATTTCCTGCTGATTATCATCATTGCAGTTTATATGGCCCGCCGTGCCGGAAAGGATACTGGCGAGTTTTTCCTTACCGGCAGAAACCTTCCCTGGTACATTGCAGGAACCTCAATGGTTGCCACCACATTTGCAGCTGATACCCCCCTGGCTGTTACAGAACTTGTTGCCGACAATGGCATTGCCGGCAACTGGTTATGGTGGAACATGTTCATTGGGGGAGCTTTAACAGTTTTCTTTTTTGCCCGCCTCTGGAGAAGAGCCGGGATACTAACGGATTGTGAGTTTGTGGCAATAAGATATTCCGGAAAAGCAGCTGACTTTTTGAGGGGATTCAGATCGGTCTATATTGGTATTTTTATGAATGTCGTTGTAATTGCATGGGTTAACCTGGCCATGGTTAAAATCCTGAGTGTTATTTTCCCTGATCTGACATTTTTCGGGATACGGGAACTCAGTTTCCCTGGCTTTACATTCAGTGCCCACCTGCTCGTTGTAGGATGTATTATGCTCTTTGTGGCTGTATATTCCGCTTTATCAGGATTGTGGGGTGTTTCCCTTTCAGATGCTGTTCAGTTTGTAATGGCTATGACAGGTTGTATTATCCTGGCCGTCTTTGCACTGCGTCAGGACCAGATAGGAGGTATTGCAGGCCTTAAAGAAAAACTGCCTGATTGGGTTTTTAATTTTACACCATCAATTGGGAGCAAAGGTGATGAAGCTTCTGCTATCGGGTTGTTAAAAATGAGTGTCGTAACATTTATCACGTACATTGGTGTTCAGTGGTGGGCAAGCTGGTATCCGGGAGCAGAGCCAGGCGGAGGAGGATATGTTGCCCAGAGAATGATGTCTGCCAAAGATGAAAAACACGCCCTTGGTGCTACATTATGGTTCCAGATTGCTCATTTTGCCCTTCGTCCATGGCCGTGGATACTGGTAGCCTTATGTACCCTTGTATTATATCCTGATCTTCCTGTTGACCAGAAAGGAGAAGGTTTTGTGATGATCATACGGGATGTATTACCGGTCGGATTACTTGGTTTATTGCTTGCAGCATTCTTTGCAGCATATATGTCAACCATTGCCTCTCAAACGGTCTGGGGTACATCTTATATTGTGAACGATCTGTACAGGCCATTTCTTAAACCGGGGGCTGAGGAAAAATATTACGTTAAAGTATCAAGGATTACTACTTTTATTCTGATAATTCTTTCACTTTTGGTTACCTCTAAACTTGAAAGGATCAGCGATGCCTGGAAATTTATCCTGGAGGCCAGTGGTGGTATTGGCCTGGTGTTGATATTCAGATGGTTCTGGTGGAGGATAAATGCCTGGTCTGAAATAGCTGCAATCATTGCACCTTTCATTATTTATCCTGTCCTGAAATTTGTGTTTAAGTTGGAATTTCCTCATACCCTTCTGATCATCGTTGGATGGTCGACCATAGTCTGGCTCCTTGTAACATTCCTCACCAGACCAACTGACGTGAAAACACTCCAATCATTTTACAGAAAAGTGCATCCGGGTGGCTCCGGTTGGAAAAAAGTATCAGCCGGTATGCCTGATGTAGTAGGTGATAAAGGTTACGGGTATCTCATGTTCAACTGGTTCGCCGGATGTATCATGGTCATCCTCAGTTTATTCTCGATAGGTAAATTAATATTCGGGCAATATCTTCAGGCAACAATATATCTTGTGATTGTTGCACTGGCAGGATTCATAATCTACAGGAATATGAATAAAGTTGGTTGGGGTAAGGTAATTTAACAGTAATAATGATGCCATTTGATCAGTTTACTTCGGTTGAACAGGCATATATAAGGGAATCCGGAATAGACAATTATACAACAAAAATACCTTATATCCTAGTCGATAATTTCCCCAGTCTGGGTAAACTTGTTGCATACCGGTTTCTTGAGTGGATTGCAGAGCATCCGGAGGGTGTGATCAGCCTGCCTACAGGAAAAACACCGGAATATTTCATCAAATGGACAAAATACCTTCTTGATAACTGGGATGATCCTAAGGCGTCCGAAAACAGGGAAAAATATGGGTTATCAGTGGAGAAAAAGCCCGAAATGGGCCGTTTAAAGTTTGTTCAGATCGACGAATTCTATCCGATTTCACCAAAGCAGCATAACAGCTTTTATTATTATGTTAACAAATTCTATGTCAAAGGTTTTGGTTTGGATCCTCAAAATGCTTTGCTGATAAACTGTGATCAGATCCCTCTTGCCGGAGGAAAATCATTTTCTGAGATATTTCCGGAAAACATTGTTGACATAGCCCTGAGATACAGGGAGGCAGTGACAGATACTGAAAAAAAACAGCAGGAATCCATCTTTTTGATCGACCAGTGGTGTTCCGAATATGAACGAAAGTTACGCGAAATGGGAGGTATTGGCTTTTTTCTCGGTGGTATTGGCCCTGATGGACATATTGCTTTTAATACAAGAGGATCTGACCATCATTCGGCCACCAGGTTAACAAGCACCAACTTTGAAACACAGGCTGTGGCAGCTGCTGATCTTGGAGGTATTGAGATTTCAAGGAAACGGCTGGTAATTACCATCGGTCTCGGAACCATCACATATAATCCTGATGCTGTTGCAATTATTTTTGCTGCAGGTGAATCAAAAGCAGAAATAGTCAAGCAATCACTTGAAAATGAGCCGGTAAACCTTTATCCTGCAACAGTGTTGCAAAAACTGAAAAACAGCCGGTTTTATATCACCAGGGGAGCAGCAATCAGGCTGGAGGATAGTAAAGAAAGTTATTATAAATCAGGCGAGTGGACTCATCAAAAAACTGAAAAGACCGTTCTTGATCTGTGTAAAAAACTTGATAAATATGGAATTGATTTATCACTTGATGATTTGAAAGAATGCAGGTATTGCAGCCTTATTCCCGGACTCAACGATCAGACGGTGAAATCGGTGATGAATTCGATAGAAGTTAAAATTAACAAAGGACTCCAGCAGGAAAGAGAACAGGTCTATCTTCATACAGGCCCCCACCATGATGATATTATGCTGGGTATACTTCCTCATATATCACATCAGTTAAGGTCGGCCAGCAACCAGTTCCATTTTGCAGTACTGACATCCGGATTTACTGCTGTAACAAATACTTTTCTGCTATCGGCCTTAAAGGATACAAGGAAATTACTCGATGCAGGAAGGATTGAAATGACAAAATATGATGACTTTTTCGAGAACGGATATAAATATAAGTGGGATAAAGATGTATATCATTATCTTAATAAGGTTGCAGCAAAGGATCCTGAAGGTCAACGTCGCGGGTTATGTCACAGGATTGTCAGGAACATTGTTGAATTGTCAAATGTTAAAAGCATTGAAGAACTGAGGGAACAGTTAAGCGATTTTATCTCTGTGCTCCGTAAAAGTTATAATGGAGAAAAAAACCCTCCCGATATCCAGAAGCTGAAAGGTATGATAAGGGAGTTTGAAGAAGAGCTTGTATGGGCACATTTCGGGGTTCAGGTTAAAAATACCCATCATCTGCGTCTTGGATTTTATACAGGTGATATTTTTACCGAACAACCTACGAAACAACGGGATGTGGAACCGGTTCTTAAACTGATAAGGGATATAGAACCTACCGTGATCAGCCTTGCACTCGATCCTGAAGGAAGCGGACCGGATACACACTATAAAGTTTTACAGGTTATTGCCGAGGCACTCAGGATCAGGAAAGAGGAAACAGACCTGTCACGGTTGAGGATATGGGGATACAGGAATGTCTGGTACAGATTTCATCCAGCCGATGCAGATGTTTTTGTCCCTGTTTCACTGACCTCCCTGGGAGCACTCGATAATGCTTTCAGGAATTGCTATGTGAGCCAGGTGGATGCATCATTTCCAAGCTATGAATATGATGGGACTTTCAGTGGACTGGCACAAAAAATATGGGTGGAACAATTGAAAGACATTCAGTTGCTTATGGAGAAAAGTTACTTCTATCAGAACTCACACCCAAGGATCAGGGCTGCACATGGGATGCTGTATTTTAAAGAATTAACCGTTGACCAGTTCCTTGAGCAGGCCAGGGAACTGGAGAAAAGTATGGAAGGGTGAATGGTTTCAGGTTCAAAGTTTAAAGTTCAAAATCCTTAAGTGTCTTTAAAATTAATGTCATCCTGAATCAAGTTCAGGATGACATTAATTCAAAAAACTCATTAAATTATATTAGTAACAACCGAAGCACTACCAAATTAACTACTTAAGCACTATTGAATGAACTGCTGAAGCACTACTGAACAAACTACTGAACAAACTACTGAATCAACTATTGAATAACTATATTTGCAGTTCATAATTATCTCAATTTTAAAAATGATCATTTAACAATTTAACATTTTAACAATCTATTTAACTATGCGAATCGTAATTAAAAAAGACCCGAAGGAAGTAGGGCAGTGGGTTGCTGAATATGTAATCCGTAAAATCAAAAAAGCCAATCCAACAAAAGAAAAACCATTTGTTCTTGGGTTGCCAACAGGTTCATCACCATTAACAGCATATCAGGAATTAATAAGGCGGCATAAGAGTGGTGATATATCTTTTAAAAATGTAGTAACTTTTAACATGGATGAATATGTCGGGCTTCCGGAAGACCATCCGGAAAGTTACCACTACTTTATGTATGAGAACCTGTTCAATCATATTGATATTCCCCAGGAGAATATTCATATTCTTAATGGTAATGCAAAAGATCTTGAAAAGGAATGCAAAGAATATGAGAAGAGAATAGAAAAGTTCGGGGGTGTTGATCTTTTTCTGGGTGGTATCGGACCGGATGGCCATATTGCTTTTAATGAACCGGGATCTTCTTTATCCTCAAGAACAAGGTTAAAAACATTATCCTATGATACGATACTGGCTAATTCAAGGTTTTTTGATAATGATATATCCAAGGTGCCAACAACTGCATTAACTGTTGGAGTAGGGACGGTTATGGATGCCCGGGAAGTCCTTATTATCATAACCGGGTATGGGAAAGCCCGTGCACTCCGGCAGGTTGTGGAAGGGGGGATCAGCCATATGTGGACAGTGTCCATGATCCAGATGCATCAGAAAGCTATTATGGTATGTGACGATCCGGCAACCATGGAATTGCAGGTCGAAACAGTACGATATTTTAAGGATATCGAGGAAATAGCTGCCAAGAGAATCCCAAAGAGGGATGAGTGAATCATCCCCTGATAGCCTTAAGGTGTAGCATAATCGAAATCTATGTCAACCCCGGCTGCTGGATGGGGATTAGGCAGAATCGAAACCTCGAAAGTCGAAATTCGAAATAAAAAACAGAAAACGAGAATCGAAAATCGAAAATCGAAACTTCGAAAATTGATATGCCAGAAATTTATACCCACGCCAATCACTCACACTTCCGCCCCATCAGGGGCGAAATTTCAAATAAACCGACAACCAGGAATTAATTCCATTTCCATATGAATTACAGAAAACTCACAGATAAAGAAATCTTCTCACTGAAAGAGAATGGCTGTCAGGCACAGGATTGGTCAAAAATAATGGTCAAACCAGGTTTTTTAACAGAACAGATTCAGAATGTACAATTTGCCGGCAATGTTAAACTTGGAAAGTACAGTAAAATGCTGAAAGTTGAGGAAGGGATAAATAAGCTGGCAGGTATCCGCAATTGTTTTATTCAGGAATGCACCATAGATGATGAGGTCTATATTTCTGATGTCAGGAATCTGGCTCATTATCATGTTCAGAATAATGCAGTTATTGAAAATGTTAACATATTGGCCGTTACCGGGGAAAGTTCTTTCGGGAACGGTACTGAAATAGAAATTCTGAATGAGGGAGGTGGAAGGCCATTATTGATTTATGACAGGTTATCCGCTCAGGTTGCTTATATGATGGTTCTGTATCGTCATGAAAAAGAGGCCATCAATATACTTGAGAAGGTGATAAGGGATTATATCGATTCAGTAAGGTCCATCCAGGGTACCATCGGGCAGGGTGCAAAAATATTGAATTCGTCTGTTATCAGAAATGTAAAAATAGGTGATAATACAAAGATTACAGGTGCAGCCCTCCTTGAGAATGGTACCATTGCTGGTTCAATGAATGATCCGTCTGTGGTCGGAGAAAATGTTATTGCAAAAGATTTTATTATACTGGCAGGTTCAAGAGTTGAAGGAGGATCATTGATTGATAAGTGCTTTATAGGACAGGGGGTGAGAATCGGAAAACAATTATCCGCAGACAATTCTGCATTCTTTGCGAATTGTGATGGATTCCATGGAGAGGCACTCAGCATTTTTGCCGGTCCATATACTGTCACACATCATAAATCGACACTATTGATTGCGGGGCTTTTTTCATTCTATAATGCAGGAAGCGGATCCAACCAAAGTAACCATATGTATAAATTGGGACCGGTACACCAGGGAATACTCGAGCGTGGATCGAAAACAGGATCATTTTCATACCTGATGTGGCCTTCCAGAATTGGTGCATTCACTGCTGTGATTGGAAAACACTATGTACATTTGGATACCTCCGATTTCCCCTTTTCCTATTTGCAGATGAAAAACTTGACCTGATAAATTTCGAATTATTCAATCCTTATATAATCGGGAAAATCCTTAAAAGTATTCGTATTCTGGATCAGCTGGATAAGGAAATACCGGCTGAGCAGGAATTTGTGGAGTATAAGGGTACGTTTGTTAAACGTCCCAAACTAAATATGTATAGACAAAACTATGAGCTTGCGGTTAAAATATATATTGGTGATCAGGTAATCAACAAGATGAGCCAGATTAATGAAAGAGATTCCATTGAAGGCCTAAGAAAGTTTTTTATGCAGGGTAATCAATCTGTTTCACATCAATGGATTGATATGGCAGGGATGATTACTCCCAAATCTGCGGTGGATGAATTTATTGCTTCAACTGAATCCGGAAAGATATCAACATTGGATGATCTCAAAGAAACCTTTAATACCATGAATACTCTTCATTATCAGTTTGAATGGGAATTTTGCAAATCCCTTATCAAAGAGTATCTGGCAATTGACCTGGCTAAAATTGAATCCGATCAGCTAATGGGTATTATGAGTGATTGGAAAAATAGCCTGATAAAACAAAATGAACTTGTTCTTAAAGACGCAGAAAAGGAATTTGATTCAAACCGGCGGATAGGTTATGGGATTGACGGTGATGAATCGATCCGGGATGCTGATTTTGAAGCTGTCCGGGGATCATACGATGAAAATAAGTTTGTAAAGGAATTAAAAGAGGAATCAGGTAAAATTGAGGTAAGACATAAGGAATTAACTGAATTCATTTCTACTCTACACTGATATGACAGGGCGAGAGATTCTTAAAGAAGCATTTAAGCTGGGAACCACACCACGTATTCCCTGG
>LJUQ01000136.1 GCA_001304505.1 Bacteroides sp. SM23_62_1 | reverse complement strand
ATCAACAATCAGGAGCCCAGACTTAACCGGTACCAGAATATACCTGTTTTTGAACTGAAGGAGTCGTCCCGGAATGGTTTGACGGTCCGGTTCAATTTGCGGTTGTGTTGGATGATCTTTATTAACTTCTTTGAGCCCTTCATATAGTTTTTCCCAGTTCCGTATTGTCTCACGGTGGAATGATTGATGATCACGTTGCAATCCCGGCGTGTTATCTGCAAAGGGATTAAATCCGGGATCAACATTAATTTCAGGCACTTTGACATCATGGTCTTTCTTAAAGACAGGAATATCAATAACTCCGGTGGTATCAAAATCCAGGGCCGGGACCATGTTATGTCGACCCAAAGCCTCTCGTATGGTTGCCATTAAGATCTGGAATACGGAACGCTCATCCTCGAATTTGATCTCCGTCTTTGTAGGATGAATGTTAATATCGATTGCCTCGGGCCGTATGTCAAAATAAATGAAATAGGCCGGGACTGATTCGGGTTGTATAACCTGTTCATATGCCTCAAGGACAGCTTTATGATAATATGGATGTCGCATATAGCGGCCATTTACAAAAAAGAACTGTTCACCGTAAGTCTTTCTGGCTGCCTCGGGTTTGCCGATAAATCCTCTGATACCGGTGATACTTGTTTCCGCCTTAACAGGTATAAGGTTCTGGTTGATGCCTTTTCCAAAGATCGCAATGATCCGTTGTTTGATATTAGCGGGAGGAAGATTATAAACCTCCAGATCATTATGAGTCAGGTTGAATTGAACAGAAGGCCTGGTGAGTGCCACACGGATAAACTCATTGATTGAATGTTTCAGTTCAGTAGCATCGGCTTTCAGGAATTTCCTCCGGGCAGGCACATTGAAGAAGAGGTTTTTTACTATAAAGTTACTTCCCGCAGGACATGAAACAGGTTCCTGGTTCCTGACAACAGATCCGCTGATCTCCACTATCGTACCAACTTCATCTTCAACTTTTCGTGTTTTCAGGATTATTTCAGATACAGCTGCGACAGAGGCGAGTGCTTCGCCACGGAAGCCCATTGTATGTATCGCGAACAGGTCTTCTGCCTTCGAGATCTTTGAGGTGGAATGCCTTTCAAAGGCCATCCTGGCATCGGTTACTGACATCCCGCAACCATTGTCGATTACCTGGATCATTGTCCGCCCGGCATCTTTCAGAATAACTGTTATGGATGTGGCACCAGCATCAACTGCATTCTCCATCATTTCCTTTACCACTGAAGCAGGACGCTGGATAACCTCACCCGCAGCTATCTGGTTAGCTACCGAGTCCGGCAATAGTCTGATGATGTCTGACATGTGTTAAAAGAATAGCAGCAAATAGGATAATAATATCAGGAAAATCAATATCAAAACCAGGCGGGCTGTGGAATATTTTTTTGTTTTTCTTTTTCGCAAATGATAATCGGAAAACGAACCCTTCCCGAGTGTCCGTTTGTATGAATCATCAACCTTCACACCCATCTTCTGCTCAATCTGATTAATCCTTTCCTGCAGTTTTTCCTTCCGCTCGTCATAATAAACAGGCTCATAATGAAACTGCCTGGGTTTGGCTAATTTGAAAAACCTGGGTATTCCCATGACAAATATTTATTTACAAAATTAACTATTCTTATAATTCCCGACCGCACAATTTACAGAATAATGCATCCGGGTCATTATTCGGATTCTGACATTCCGGACATACCTTGGCCTTTTTATCACTGGATTTTTTTACTGACGTTGCAAGTTCAAAAGTAACAATCCCTGTGGGAACAGCGATGATGCCATAACCAATGATCATTACAAAACTTGCTATAAACTTGCCAAAATTGGAGACAGGTGTCATGTCACCATATCCGACAGTTGTCAGGGTTACAATGGTCCAGTAAATACTTGCCGGGATACTGGTGAATCCGCTGTGTTCACCTTCTATCAGGTACATCATAGTGCCGATAATAAGTACGATCGTGATGACGGCAAAGAGAAACACCAGGATTTTAACACGGCTGGCCTTTAATGCCTCAATAATAATTCGTCCCTCATTCGAATAACGGGTTATTTTAAGTATCCTGAAAATCCTGAGCAACCTGAGTCCTCTGATCACGGCAAATCCCATCGCTCCGGTGAAAATTACACCAAGATAGGTTGGTATGATGGCAAGGAAATCGATGGTACCGTAAAAGCTGAAAATATACCGTACAGCTTTTGGTGAAGCCCATATCCTGACGATATATTCCATAGTAAACATGACCGTGATAATCCATTCAATGAGTTTTAGCCATGAGCCATACTTTGAATTGATCGCAGGGACACTCTCCAGAATAATAGCCAGTACTGTGATGACTATCAGGATAATCAATACAATATCGAAAGCCTTTCCGGAAGGAGTATCAGCTTCGAAGATGATTTCATATAATCTTTTCCTGTAATTCCGGTCCATGATATTAGGTTTTGGTTATTTATAAAGAGTATAAATTACTGTTAAGATGCCGATAATATACAAAAAGTGTCATAAAAGATAGAAGGGGGAGAATCGAAATAGCGAGAATCGAAACCTGCCTTTGGCAGGCAAGCTCGAAATACCGAAAATCGAAAATCGGACAATTTCTGAAGCGAAGCGGAAGAAATTGTCCATGAGCGGATGGTGGGTAGCGAGTAAACAAAGTCGGGAATCGAAAATCGAGAATCGAAAGTCGAAACAGAATCGAGAATCGAAAGTCGAAACAGAATCGAGAATTGAAAGTCGAGATTTGGACAATTTCTGAAGCGAATCCACCTTCGCCAGGGCTTCGGCAGATAAAAGCGGAAGAAATTTTCCATGAACGGATTGTGGGCCTGGATTGTTGGTAGCGAATAAATAAAATCGGGAATCGAAAGTCGAGATTCGAAATAAACTCGAAATAAGAAAAATGAAAAAAGAAAAATACCAGATTAGTAGATGGATAATACTTGAAATAAAGTGAATAAATAATGTTGAACCAAAAAGATTACAACTATGTCTGATTTTTCGGAGCTTGAGGAGAGGTGTTTTGAGTTTGCCCGTCAAGATGATATTTCGAAAAGCCAATTTCCCTATATCCATGCTATCAGGAATTATCTGGTTAATAGCTCAAAGAATCCCGAAGGGATTAAACTATAAATAACCCGGTACGAAGTGCCGGGCTGAGAAGACCACTTATAATCGCAACCCCTTGCAGGGTTGTGGTGTGTAGCGGATTACTCACCACCGGCTTCACCGGTGGTTATTCATAGTTTAACCCTTAACAGGGTTAATGTGTAGGATGATCAGAACCAGCATATTTCACAGAAAGGGATGAATGGCTTAATTCTTAACAGGGTTAATGTGTAGGATGATCAGAAACAACATGTTTCACAGAAAAGTATGCATAGTATAATACTTAACAAGGTTTTGATATTGCTTGATTTGATTTTTATTGTTCAACATTTATTTCAGATCGATTTATTCCTTTATGAGATATTCAGACTTTTATATAAATAAATTATTCAAAGCTATGCTCGTAAAAACCTATGCCTCTGCCGTCCACGGTATATATGCCACTACAATCACCGTAGAGGTCAACCTTTCGCAGGGAATAAATTTTTTCATTGTCGGCTTGCCCGACAATGCGGTGAAAGAAAGTCAGCGCAGGATTGATGCTGCTTTAAAAAACACTGGTTTTGAAGTAAAGCAAAAGAAGGTGGTGATCAATCTTGCGCCGGCTGATTTACGTAAGGAAGGCTCGGCCTATGACCTGCCCATGGCTATGGGAATTCTTGCAGCTTCGGAACTGTTACCTGTCAGGGAGCTTGAGCACTATGTCCTGATGGGAGAGCTATCCCTGGATGGCACATTGCAGAAGATCCGCGGAGCTTTGCCGATGGCTATCAATGCAAAAGAAAGAGGATTCAGGGGATTGATTGTGCCGGCAGAAAATGCCCGTGAAGCGGGGGTTATTAAAGGCATTAAGGTATATGGAATGAATCATATCATGGAAGTTACAGGATTTTTATCGGGACATAGATCTTTTGAACCTGTACAGGTGGATATTGAAAAAGAGTTTTACAGCAATGTCAACAATTATGATACTGACTTTTCGGAGGTCAAAGGGCAGGTGAAGGTTAAACGGGCCCTGGAAATTGCAGCTGCTGGCGGGCATAATGTCATCATGGTGGGGCCACCCGGTGCCGGGAAGACCATGCTGGCAAAACGGTTACCCGGAATTTTACCACCTCTTTCCCTGGATGAGGCACTTGAAACAACCAAGATCCACTCCGTAGCCGGTAAGACAGAATATTATTCATCGCTTGTGACAAAACGGCCTTTTCGTGATCCCCACCACACGATCTCAGATATTGCACTCGTCGGGGGAGGGACCTATCCACAGCCCGGTGAGATCTCCCTGGCCCATAATGGAGTATTGTTCATGGATGAGCTGCCTGAGTTCAAACGGAACGTACTGGAGGTGCTTCGACAACCGCTCGAGGGTCGTATTATTACAATTTCAAGGGCAAAGTTTACCATTGAATACCCATCCAGTTTCATGCTGGTTGCAAGCATGAATCCCTGTCCATGCGGTTATTATAACCATCCGGAGCGGGACTGTGTCTGTGCTGCCGGGGTAGTGCAGAAGTACCTGAACCGGATATCCGGTCCCCTGCTCGATCGGATCGATATCCATATCGAGGTAGTACCTGTTCCTTTCGATAGATTATCCCTGCTTCAGTGTGGTGAGAAGAGCCAGACTATCAGGGAGCGGGTGGTCAATGCAAGAAAAATCCAGGAACAACGATTCTCAGGATTTAATGGCATTCATTGCAATGCACAAATGACATCCAGGTTGATGAACATTTATTGCCGTCCGGATCAGTCCGGACTTGCGCTGCTGAGAAATGCCATGGAAAAGTTCGAACTGTCGGCCAGGGCATATGACAGGATATTGAAGGTATCCAGAACCATTGCCGATCTTGATGGGAGCGATTATATCAAGGTTTATCACATATCTGAGGCGGTGAATTACAGGAACCTGGACAGAGAGGGGTGGGGAGGATAAGTGGTTCCTGGTTTTTGGTTGCTGGTTCCCGGTGGGAGTGGGTAATGGGTTTGGGTGGGAAAAATGGTTCCTGGTTTCTGGTTGCTGGTTCCTGGTTGGAGGGGGTAAAGGGTTGGAGAGTGAAAGGTGGTTGACAGTTCCGGATTGTTGGTTCCTGGTGGGAAGGGGTAAAGGGATTGGTTTGAAAAATGAAATTGCTGGTTTCTGTTTCATTGTTCTCGACGGGAGTGGGTAATGGATTTGGATGTGAAAGATGGTTCCCGGTACTCGTTTAGTGATTATTTTATGTATTGAATCTTGTTCTTTGAAGTTGGTTTTTGTTTAATGGATCAATACACCTGGAAATCAAATTCAAGGTTCTCTCTCCTGAATGTTGGATTCTGTCTTCCACCTGTTAAGTTACTGACATTTTTAAATACATATTCCTGTAACTCAGATACCAGGATTTTACCATCTTTGTTCAAATCTGCATTACCTGTCTCTATACCTTCAATAACAGAATAGGTAAATACTCCATTGTTCCATTGTTCTCCTTCCATAGCGTATTCCCCTCCTGCAGCAGACGAAATAACAACTGCACCGGTTCCTCTACGCAGATCGGCAAACAACTCTTTCATCAGTTCAAACGAGTTATTGAGACCAATACCTGGTTTTGATCCGTATCTAACCATACTACCTCTGAATACCAGGCCTTCCTTTGTGGTAACTTCCTGTACCATATACATTTCTTCTTCTTTATCCACTTCTCCTGAGTGGCAGGCATCAATCAACATCAATTTTTTTCTGGCAGGTATTCCATCAAGTAAATCTTCCAATTCTTCGTATAACAATCCTCTGTCAGCTGGTTTTAAGAAATCCATATCATGGGTGGCAAAACAGTAATCCAGGTTTTCATCCAGTACTCCATGTCCGGCAACAAACAGGATCACCATGTCGTCAACTTTTGATTTCATTAACTCATTCTTGATACCTTTAATATTTTCCCTGGAAGCATTTTCATTCAGGATTTTATATGAGTGAATATACCTGAACCTTCCTTTTTGTTTCTCTAAAACGGCTGCCAGATCTGTTGCATCCTTGGCTGCATAATTAAGGTTGAATTCCTTATCCTTGTATTCTGAAACACCAATTGATATAAGATATAAATCTGTTTCAGGAGGATTTGCTTCATATTTTAGATTTAGTGTTTGTCTGAGGCTCTCAGCCCCTTTTTCATTATGTACAGAAAATTGTACCTTGTTACTTCCCCAGGATAGCCTGACCTGTAATTCTTCCAAAATTTCACTCACGTTTCTTTCTTTAAAAGAAATCCCTTCCATTCCAAAAACGGGAACATCGTTAACATAGACATTGATCCTGTCAAGTTTATATTTCGTATCTGTTGCTTTAATCTGGAAACTTAAGTCCCGGGATGCAACAATTCCCGATACGTCGTTATTAATAATTTGGACTTCAGGCAAATGCATTTCAGTACTGATTTGGTTTTCATTGAATCCCATCTTTTGCAAACGTTTGAGATATGCTTTATGATAAGATGCCACAAGGGCTGGGTCAGCCTGTCCCAGCCGTTCTGTTATTATATCCGGCCGGTTGAATATCAGATCAAAATTTTCAAAAGTGTATATATTCAAACCTTTCACATATACTATTGATTTACTTGCATTTTTTGAGGTTGAATAATAATTATCGGGAGTAATTATGGCGAAATCGTTTTCTTCTATCGGGATAATATTTGCCACTTCCCTCCCTGCCTTCAGGTCATAAGCCTTCAGAATGATATCATGCCCGCAGTTGTATAGGTATTTGCCATCAGGACTGAATCTGACATCAGTTACACCTTCTGGATTACCAGCAAATTGACTTACCTGATTTCCTGATGAAATATCCCAGAGCCTGATGCCTGTTTCACCTCCAAAAACACCTGATATAAAACTGGCCCCGTTAGCAATTATAGTTCCATCGGGGCTCACAGCAACACTTGTAACAGAAAACAAATTACCCTCCAGGGATTTCCATTTTTCACCTTCCGGAATTTTCCATAATATGATGGTTTTATCAGATGAACCGCTGGCCAGTAATTTACCATCAGGAGTGAATGCAAGTGAATTAACTACACCATTATGTCCTTCAAGGATATTTTTTATTTCACCCCCCGGCAATCCCCTTACAATGATTTTTTTATCATGACCTGCTGTTGCCAGCAGGCTGCCATCAGGACTGAACATCACCGTTTCCAGTCCTTTTGTGTGTTCACTGAATTTTTTTAACAATTCTCCACTATTCAGATCCCACAGAATTACCTGGTCATCATGACTCCCGGTTGCTATTAACTGATTATCCGGACTGATATCAAAACAATTAATTGCATTCTCATGTGCCTTGATTTCATTTATCTCGTTATAATTATCGTCCCAGATTTTGAGCACCCCACCCCCTTTTTTTCTCCAGGTACTGGTGAGTAAATACCTGCCGTCACCAGTATAATGAATATCATAAATCCCTTTTTCGTGAGCCGTAAAGGTAGTAAGTATCTTGGCTGTTGAGATATCTATAACTTTTATAATCGCTGCTTCATTCTCCATATCAAATGTACCACAGGATATCACCTTGCCACCGGGATGAATACCAAAGCTGGTAAGACTGTTTTGTTTTCTTTCTGAATAAATCATCTCAAATTCTGGTAAATTCCATCGCTGTATACCATAGTGGGCGGTAATCAGGTATGATCCATCATCACTGAATGCCATGGCGTCTGTAAATGCATTTTTTATTTGATGTTGTTTTCTGCCCGTCTGAATATTTATCACTTCGATCACTGAGTTCCCAGCTGGATAAGCTAACATATTACCTTTACTATAAAAAGCTATTGCTGCGATTTCTTCCGATTTATCTTTAATTTCTTTAATCTTATTCCCTGTGGCAATATCCCAGAGGATGAAATGATAATTATACTCCCCGTTGTCAGATTCAGAACTAACAGACAACAAGTAACGTCCATCATGACTTATTTTAACAATGTCAACTGCATCACGGTGACCTTCAAATCTTTTAATTTCCTTTTGAGCAGACACATCCCATAGCAGTATATAACCCGGGTATTTCTTTTTTTCTCCTGTAAAGCTGATAAACTTGCTGCCAATCGCCAGATATGTTCCATCAGGACTAAAATCAAAGGTTACTCCCGACAAAAAATGATTATCCAGTTTAATTACAGCTATTTCCTTCCAGGTTTGCACATCCCAAAGTTTAATACGTCCGGCCATTCCCCCGCTGGCAAAAATCTTACCATCCGGACTGAATGAAACAATATCAGAAATCCAGCTACTATCTCCCGCGTTGTCAAACACCTTTTCACCGGATTCAATATTCCAGATGTTAATACCTGGATTACCCATTAAATCAGCTGCTCCACTTGCTACCAGCCTGTTATCAGGACTGATATCAACAGAACCGACCCATCCTGAGTGACCTGAAAATGTCCGCATTTCTATACCGGTTCTTGCATCCCAGAGCTTAACAAGGTTGTCTGCACTGCCTGTAACTATATAATCTCCATTCTGACTTATCGCAATCGATTTAACACTTGATGTATGCCCTCTTTGTATGACAGTTTCGACTGGTAATTCCTGTGCAGGCAGGTGAACAGATATTACCAGCCATATTATACAGATTAAGAATGATCGTCTCATATTTGCTGAATTTTACTGGAAATAATGAATATATTATTTTCTATTTGTTTGTTTGATTTTTACCCGTGGGAAAAATCCGCACTCATAAGCTGCTGAGCCAGACGGAATGCATAACAAAAACTCTGAATAGAGGCTTTACCCTGATATGCTATGTCATACGCTGTGCCATGATCTACAGAAGTCCTTAAAACAGGCAATCCTAATGTGACATTAACCGCGTTTTCAAAATCCAGCAGTTTCATTGGTATATGACCCTGATCGTGGTACATACAGACCACTGCATCAAATTTACCATGAACAGCCTGGACAAATACTGTATCCGGCGGAACAGGTCCATATATATCCATCCCCACGGATCTGGCTTCTAAAACAGCAGGTTCTATTTCATTCATTTCTTCTGTTCCAAAAGCGCCATGTTCGCCTGCATGTGGATTAAGTCCGGCGACGGCAATTCTTACCCGTGGCCTTAATTTGCTCACTGCATCATGCGTAAGTCGTATCACATCGATAATACGTTCTTTTTTAATACGGCCGAGAGCTTCCTTCAGGGATAGATGCGTTGAAAGGTGTGTCACGATCAACTTATCTGATACGAGCATCATGCAAAAATTACTTACATTGCAATGTGCTGCAATGTAATCCGTATGTCCCTTGAAATTTTTCTTATCTATACGTATGGCCTCTTTATTAACGGGCAGGGTTACAATGGCCTCAATATCCCCTTTGATCGCCAATTCAACAGCTCTGTCAATATATTTTAATGAAGCTTGCCCCCCTTTTGCTGATATTTTTCCAATCGATAAATCTTTTTCAGATAATATACCGGCATCCAGTACATTCAGATATCCTGATTGCATATCTGAAGTGGAAGTCATTTTATATAATGGCACCTCCAGGTGAAGATGATTGTTGCAGTATTTCAAAACTTCGTAATCACCAATTGTAAAAGAAGGATACAGTAGTTTTTTAGACTGATACGCCCGAAGCAGTATTTCCGGACCGACACCATTTGGATCTCCTGAGGTTATTCCTATCATACCCGTATGCTGTTTAAGTAGGTTATTATTTTCTTCAGGTTGTCCTGCTTACCATATCCACCTGGCCTGGTGACCAGTAGAAGAGGACGATTCGAAATCAATATCTTTGACAGGGCAACACCTGGCAAGACCTCTTTCAGGGGAGAAATAGCATTAATATGCATCTGGCGAACCATAGCCATCAGGGTATCACCTCCAATAATAATTAATGCGCCAAAGTGCGCTTCTTTAAGAACACAGGCAAGTAATCGTCCTAAAAAACTGGCAGCTTTCGAAAAAACTTCCCCGGAGATCTGGTCACCATATATTTTATTCAGATAATGATAAAGCCCTTCTCTCGAAGATGCAGAACCGATCAGAATATCCCTCCCAGATTCTGCTGTATTTATCACTTCCTGACAGATTTCCTCGCATACTCCTTTTTCTCTGTCATTAAATATTTCGGGATCCAGGAGAATACTCTTGAGTGATGTATCCTTCGCAAGATACGCTACCTGATTTAAAGATACCGGATTCAGGCTTCCATTTAAGATCAAAATTGGCCCTGAAAAATTAATTTTTTCCGGTTTGCTTGCCGGTGAAGATAACTGATCTGCAATGACCCGGGCTATTCCGGCTGATCCGGCGATTACATTGAAAAGATTATTTCTTTTCAGAAAATCTCCTATCCTGTAAAGGTCTTTATCAGTTGTACAATCAAAAATGAGAATCTCCTTATCCTCATTGCCTGAAAAACCAGTATACCTATCATATGGTTTTGAAACGACCAATAACCTGGATGACGTTTGTTCCTGAAGCAAATCCGGGATATAACTGGTTTTAATGGGTTCCAGAGGATCATTTGCAAAATGTGTGTGATGCAGAAGTTTATTTGCAACATATTGAAGCCCTTCCCTGGTATACCTTTTTAATAACGGATAAGCTGGTATAAAGGCAAGTTTTTTAACACCTGCAGTACTTGAAAGCGCTTCAAGTTCAGCTCCGATATTACCACGCAGAGTAGAATCCGTTTTTTTATAAATTATATTCATCCCTGCTGAGAGACCTTTTCTGACAGCACTGCTAACTCTTTTTGCGGCTTCGTGAGCCGGGATATGCCTGCTTTCTGTATTGATTACCATAACCTGTAGCGATTTATCCAATCTGTCTTTACCTGCTTCTGATGAAAAATCCGGTATAACAGTGGTGTTTATTCCTTTTTCAGCAAAGTGCACACCGGCATCTACTGACCCGGTAAGATCGTCTGCGATAATTAATAATCTGTAAGCTTGTGCTGACATATCGTCAATTTGTGAGATAAAGCATCTGAAAATTTAAATTTAATGATTGGAATCCTGGCATGTTAACCAGAAGACTGACAATTTATGGGCGGTACAAAATGAACTGCCCGATTCGAAAATACCGCTAATGGTTAGCCTGATAAGAATGTGTGGGGAACATTGGAGTATTTTATTGATCCAATGATTCAGCGATACATCGGTTCAGTGCTTCAGTTAAACAAAATTGCCCCGGTGGATACAATGGGCGCAATAGTCTCATTGGCCGTAATCGCCAATCTTGATTCATACATTCATCCTTATCATCCACTCCCACCAATAGACAAATTTACCAACAAACAAAAGAACCAATATTCCATCATTCCATTATTCCATATCATTATTTTCCGCACCTCCAGGAGCTTTTATTGAATTGATTTTCATTATTTTAAAAGATCAGAATATATAAAATCCATGTTGCAATAACTGATATGATCCCGACAAACAAAGTTCCCAGCGTTTGAAATTTATATCCCTGGTTTATGTTCATATCTGAGAACTGGGTCACCACCCAGAAATAACTATCATTGGCATGGCTGGCTATCATGGCTCCTGCGCCAATAGCTACAACTACCAATGCCCTTGCATGGGATGAATCCAGGCCAAGTGTTGTGAGCATGGGAGCCATCATACTGGCAGTTGTAATGATGGCAACGGTTCCTGATCCCTGAGCAGATTTCAAAGCAGCGGCAATAATGACAGGTAAAAGAATCGATAAACCTTTAATTTCAGAAATATTTTCTTCAATCACGGCTGAAATTCCTGAGTCCTGCAATACACGGCCAAACGCTCCGCCACAGCCGGTGATGATAATGATTGAAGCTCCTGCTAACACTCCTTCTCCAAGCCAACCGGTGGCAGATAACATTTCCTTCGTTAATTTCCCGGGAAGAAGAAACGAAGTTAAAACACCAATTAATAAAGCACATACAGGCTGACCGATGAAACCTATAATTAATGACAGGGATCCCTGGCCGAATGGACTGGAAGCTAACTCATTAATCGATT
>LJUQ01000135.1 GCA_001304505.1 Bacteroides sp. SM23_62_1 | reverse complement strand
ACAATAAGATCTTCCACCGGTTCAACAAACCGGATATCTTCCACACTCACACTGGTTACATTTGCCCTGGTCCGTGTTCCTGTTCCCCATGCAGATTTATAAAGGTTCCCGTCATTCAGATGTGCCAGTGCATCCTTGGTCTTTCTCAGTCTTGCATAGGCTTCACAGGTCTTCAGGTGAAAATCCGCTGTCCTGTAAACAATAATGCCGGCATCGTTATCAAAGGGCTCACGCCACAGTGAATACTTGAAAACGACCGGATTCCCATCAATGCTGTCATAGGTCACACCCTTTCCCCTGTTCAGGTCTCCGGGTGTGCCTCTTGGCTGAGGCTGGACCTCATAACGTATGACCTGCTGCGACTGGTAGGCATTCAATATATAATCTGTCGGTTTCACCAGGTATTCCCCTCCTTCCCCGTAATAAAACAGGCGTTGCAGGGAATGCTGCTGGTTGTATAGTTTTGAAAAAGGGATCACCAGAATGGCAAGGGTTTCAAATGGTCCGGAACTGTAATTGAATTGAAAAATATCTTTCCAGTTCACATCCTGAAAATCAAAGGTGGTTATATAAGGGAGTCGTGTAACCCCCGACCATCCTTCACTGGACATGATATCTGCGACCCTGTCATATATTTCCATAGCATGGGTATAATCATTTCTCCACAGGTAGATGTCTCCCTGCAGGGCCCAGTTGGTGAATTTGGTGACGCGAAGAGCAAAAAACGGACTCTCTTCCAGCATGTTCAGCTCAAATGTGTCTACCTCAATGATTTGTGCCAGTATGGTATCAAGGATATAATCTTCGGTTTGCAATGAATCCAGTTTTGATCTCAGGGCCAGGCTCTGGTTATAATCACTCAATGGTTCCTCGAAATAGGGCACCTGCCCATAGATCTGAATCATCTTAAAATAAACCCATGCCCGGATAATCTTTAATTCAGCAGTATAGGTAACCAGCTCCAGCTCAGAGATATTTTCATCGTTTTCCTTTGCCCGGTGTATTTTATGAAGCACCTCATTGCAATTCACGATGATCTTGAAAAATCCTGAAGGATCAACATAAATATTTGTTGCATCTGCATTATGCTCATTCAACTGGCGCAGATCATTATCTGCATTTTCAGTAACCGTAAGCAGGTCTCCCTGTAATTCACCCAGTATGATGAGCTGCTGTGCCACATCCTGCAACAGTGCGTATACACCCATAACAGATGATCGTGCTGAAAATTCATCAACAAAGGCCTGATCTTCAGGCAAAAGGCTGTCGTTGGGCAGTTCAAGCATTTTTTCACAGGATGGCATAAGCAGTGTGAACACCATCAGACTCCCTGAAAGGAATAATATGTTTTTGACCTTCATCATTTACCTGTTATTTGCCTTTATAAGCCCACCTTTAACCCGATAGTCATTGTACGAGGTTGCGGGATTTTCCCGTAATCAATACCCTGCCCGAGAATACCATCGGCATAACTGAATTCCGGATCGTAACCGAGATACCTGGTCCAGGTGAGAAGGTTCGTCCCGCTTATATATATGTTCAGATTTGTAATAAATGCCAGTTTCCGGGGGAATGTGTAGGAAATTGTCACCTTCTTCAGTCTGATATAAGACCCATCCTCAATCCACCGGCTTGAAAAACGGTTGTTACCCATTGGATCGCCGTAACTTGCCCTGGGAATATCGGTCTCCTGACCATCCATGTTCCACCTGTTATAAATCGCTGTTGACTGATTCTCAACACCTGTCATTGCTTCAGTCTGTGACCTGATGTAATTAAATACATCAACCCCCCTGACATAGTAAATAAATAAATCCAATGCCCAACCCTTATAAGAGAATTTATTATAAAGGCTGGTAATTACTTCCGGATGAGGATTGCCAATAATTGTTTTATCCTTTTCATTAATGATCCCATTCCCATCCAGGTCAGTAAAATGGATATCCCCGGCATTGAATCTTCGTCCCGACTTATCAAACAGATTTGCCTCATCCGCCTGTTGCCGGGAAACAAAGACACCCTCAGCAAGGTATCCGTAAAACAATCCCATAGGCTCTCCCACCCGTGTGATCTTTTCCCCTCCTCTAAAGGTTGAAATGATCTCATCATTCTCCAGTGTAAGCACTTTATTTTTATATTTTGAAAAAGTGGTGTTTATTTCCCATTTTAAGGTTCTGTTTATCGGTTTCCCATATATATTGAACTCAAACCCGGTATTCTGACAGGATCCCCCGTTGGAGGCATAGGATCCATAACCATAATAAACCGGCAGGGATACGTAGGTTATCATATCTTCGGTAACGGATTTATACCAGTCTGCATTCACTATCAGCCGTTCCCTGAAAAGGGCAAGGTCAAGTCCAATATTACCTTGTTTTACCACTTCCCATTTGAGCCCGGGATTAAAAAGACCTTTCAGATAAAATCCTGTAATGGAATAATATGGTATAGTAGAATAATACAACCTGGTGTAATAATTGATAAAATCATCGCTGCCGGTTAAACCATACGATACTCTCAGTTTCAGTTCATCCAGGAATCTAATATCAGGCACAAAGGATTCTGAGGATATTCTCCATGCGAACCCTGCAGAAGGCAGAACTGCAAATGGATATCCCGCCATGGATATACCATCCTCCACCTCCCTGCCAAATTTGGAAGATGCATCCAGTGAGAGATTTGCTGACAGAAGGTATCTGTCTTTCAAAGTATAATTCCCGGATACATAATAATTTAACCAGCTCCATTTTTCTTCAAACCCTCCAACTGACTTCTCATCAGCCTTACCGGAATTCAGATCCTTGAATTCATCGGTTGCTGAATTCTGTGAGGCACCAAAATCTTGGGCAAGCCTGTTGAACATATACCGTGCTCCTGCATCAACAGTAAGATCATGAATGTATTTGAACCGGTTCCGGTAACTGATCTGTGCCTCGCTTAAAATAGAATAATACTGATCAACTTTAACCTTCATCGACCTTTCTGCCGATCCATCACCCTGCATTGCAATACCCCAGGAAGGAAGGAAGATTCTCTCATTTGACTTAAGCCTGTCCAGGCCAAACTGCAGCCTTGTTGAAAGTTTATCGGTAATTTTTAATTTCAGGTATGAGACACCGAGGAATTTTGAAGTGGCATCCGAAGCTTCTGTTTTATTTACGATAACAGCAGGGTTGCTGAATCCGAAATCAGCCACATCATCATATACAGGCAGGCTTAATCCTTCCTGGTCTCTCTGGTACACAGTCAGCAAAGGAGATTTGATCAAACTTGCAAAAACAGGACTTGTCTGGGGGGATGCGCCTGTTTCCATCAGGTTAAACCGTCCGCTGGTATAACCAAGGTTGAATCCAATATCAATTTTTGTCGATACCTGCACAATTGAGTTGAAGCGAAAATTGAACCTGTTGTAAGAAGAATTCTTTAAGATCGCTTCATTCATAAGATAGCCTCCCGACATGGAATACAAAGCACGTTCATCTCCTCCTCTCACAATCAGATGGGCATCATACAGGTTCCCTGTCCTGAAGATCTCATCCTGCCAGTTTGTATTGTTGTTATAACGCGGGTAATATAAATACTCCGGATTGAATTCCAGGAAAGGATATTCCTGGAATATTTGCTGACTGGTCATTCCTGCATCATACAATTGCTCCATTATGAAAGAACTGTAATGACCGGCATCCATAACCGGTATCCGGGATGGTGCAGACGAAATCCCACCGGACACAGAGACATCAAGGGTTGTCTTTCCTCCCCTGGGAGGTGTTGTAGTTATGATGAGTACGCCATTGGCAGCTTTTATTCCGTAAGGTCCGCAACCGGCTGCATCTTTCAACAGGGTCATATCTGAAATATCCCTTTTGTCGATGTCAACAAGCGGATTGTGATGGAATCCATTGATGACCGGATTGTTAAATCCTTCCGGCCTGATCAGCATTCCATCTATTACAACCAGCGGGATGGAGGACGAGTATAATGAAGAAAAACCTCTTGCATACATATAAGCTCCTTCACCGGGCATTCCCGAACGGTTGATAACATTCAGCCCACTTATCATTCCCTGCAGATCCTGGCAAAATGATGTATTGGAGGATCCTTTAAACTCAATCAGGCTGCCTGCATCAACAGAAGCCGGAATATCTTTCAGCGGCATCTCCCTGAAAATCATACTGGTTGCATTGCTGATTGAAACGTCGTTCTCTCCAAGCAACCATATTTCAATATTCTCCCTGCCCCCTATAAATACTGTTTTCCCTATATAGCCGGGGTACGAAACCTGGATCTGTTCATTTTTGCCTGGAAGAACAATTTCAAACTCCCCTTCCGGATTGGTACTGACCGGTTCAACCTGGGCATTTACAGCACTTATCCCAATATCGCCCAATGGCATCCCTGTTTGTGCAGAATAGACCCGGCCTTTTACAGTTACAGAATCATTCTGTCCGCTCACATTATGATTAAGCAGGAATAATATCAATATTACTGCCAAAAAATAATATTTTCCCCTAAGGATTATAAACTTCATCCGGTACCAGTTTGATGTAATCAATATATATTGCGTTCAGGCCTATGACGGGTAATTCATCAACGATATTTATCCTGACGGTTTTTGTGCCGAATTTATTGAAAGTATATGATCCGGACTCAACCGGGATGAACCATCCTTTTGCCCAGTTATCTACGGGCTCACCCAGGTAAATAAATTCCCCCGTTTCTTCATCCTTCACGGATAATTGATATGTTGATGGCCCCTGCCTGGGCCCTGTCCATATGAACCAGTATTTGGTTTTCAGTACCATATCGACAGTATATTCAACATAGTCATTCACAAAAGCACAGCCATAGAAGAGGAACGAACCATTGGTGGCCCGGGTATCGCTCTTTACTTCAATGGGATAAATAGTATTCGAAACTTTCCTGTTTTCTTTGCGGTCACACTCAATTACAATGGGCACCAGGAAAAAACTCTTCGGTATAGTCATTCCGCCGAGCATATGCACCATCCCATTGCTCAAAACCAGATCCGTCTGTTGAAAGCTCAGAATAGATTTATCATACTTTTTCCCGGTTACGGATATGATATAATCCGGTATATCTGCATGGGGATATGTCCCTTTCATGAAACTACCGCTGAAAGTGATATATAATAGCTGTCCATATGCTTCTTCATCCAGATCATCTATATTACCAAAATATTCAACGACCTCGCTGAGGGCTTCACGAACATGATCGTTACCAGGGATAAATCCGGTATAAGCTTCTGATTCGTGGTTTAAACCCGCAACATTATCCAAAAAATAGTTTTCCGTTCTCCATACCGTATCATATATTGCATCACCATTATCATCCACACCAATCCTTTCACTTTTCTCATAATCTATAAATTTCTTATCCATCGAGAGAATAAAATCCTGCAGGATGCTGAATGATGAATCCAGACTCATAATAAACTCATATATATTCGGCATGGGTATCAATAGTTTGTCGATTTCATGGATTACCCCGTTCCGGCAATAATTATCCACCCTGTCCATATTAATTGTGGATTCAAAAATCTTAACCTCACCATCTGTACCTTTTTTCATCTTGAGATATTTCCCCATTATTGTAAGCAGGTCACGGTCAGAAAATTCATAGGATAGCAACTTGGCATAGGTGATATGGAAACCCAGTATTCCGGTCCATTCTTCCTCAGTATACTCTGGCAGTCCATCGAAAGCTGAATTGACAGGCACGAATACTGTAAAATACTGATTTTTAGACAATAACGTTTCAAAACCATATTCAACCAGGGCATTGTAGAACCGACTGTAGTTTTCATCTTTCGCAATAATATTGAGTATATTTTCACCAGTCTTTTCAGGTGCGTTTTCATAATAATCGTCCCACCTATCATTCAAATTGCATGAATCAATTAAACCGGCAGTCACCAGTATTATGGCCATCGGGGTGATACTCTTAATAATATTTTCAATGGTATTTCTCATTTGACTTAATCTTCTGTTGGCCATAATATAAGGTAATCAAAAACCCCATAACCGGATTCCAGTGAAATAAATTTGAGTGTATGGGATTTTGTTTCCGTAAACAGCAATCTTCCCATCCATCTGCTTGTGTTGTATTCATATAACCATTCAACACCCGGCCATCTTTTATTATGTACCAGACTAAAAGGGCTGCCAAACCTTGCCCCATCCCAGAACGCCTGAACTGAATGTGTATTGGACTGGTGACTGGCCCAGTGAAGGTATACATCGTATTGTCCCCTGAGTATGGCAGGCAGCTCAAATTCCACCTCCCAGCCTACCCTGTTGCTTGTTGTCTGAAGGTTTGTCTCACCATCACTCAGGATTGAATTCCTGAAATAAATACCGGTATTTTCGGTTGAAATACCGTTAATATCTTCCAGATCTTTTTCGGTATAAGTGCGTCCTATACTGAAGCCCTGGTAATCTGTCAGATCAATTACCATATAGACCGGTGAGGGTTCCCAGGGCTCCATCATCCTGTCAATACTGTGAAAAACACCATTTTTGGCCTGTTTGTTTGATTCCTCTTCAATAACCGTGATAAATTTCTCTGTGGACTGTCCGGCATCATCCTCAATATGCCAGTTAAGGTAAATGTCTTCATTTAATTTCACATTAATCAGCATATTACCGGCCAGTGTGGGATAATTAAATGAGTCTATTTCATTCAGGTAATATAGGCCGGGAACAATATGGTAAGCCACATACCTGAAAAAATTGTTCTTCTTATCGGAAGGATCACCTGAATCTGAATATCTTGCCAACAGATCATCTGCATTATAAATCCCTGCCTGTCCGTAAACCTCATCAGGTTCAACAAACAGGGTAAACCTGCTCCTGATGAATATATCCTCATTAAGATCAATCCGGATTATATCGAGGCTATCGGAAAGTCCACTTAATTCAAGTGCCCTGGCAAATATGCTATAATCTCCGGATTCTTTCAGCCGGCCGTAAATTGAGCCAACGATCGGGGCTAGTACCCTGTCGATTCGATGTATGATCCCGTTTTCAACCTGGATATCACGCTCGGTGATCATTGCATCATTTACATTGATTGTTTCCAGCCCGCCTTCGGAGAAAGTGATAACAAGGTTATCTCCGGTATAGGTAGTATCCTGGATTACCCCATCCCTGAAATATGAGCTTTCCAGTTCAATATCGATCAGGTGATACTTAACCAGTGTTGTCAGATAATCCTTTTCGAAATCTGTTATTGAACTCTTTCCATTTTCATTACAGAATTCCTGGAATGCATTGTTATCAGGAGCAAAGAATGTGTAATGGCCGTATGCATTCAGGGTATTCTTCAATTCCGTTATCTCCAGAACCTGCACGAGCGATGAATACTTATCTTGATGTTCTTCAAGGTAATCTGATATCAATAGTTCTTCCTCCTCGAAAAAGACTTCCAGCGGTTCCTCCTTCATGCAGCCCATCAAAATGCAAGCCGTTGTAAAGAGAATAGCCATTGGGATAATATTTTTATAAGATCTTTCCATTTTCAGTTATTAACTGGCCACAAGATCAGGTAATCAAAGTTCCCGTAACCATCCTCCAGAGAAACGAACTTAATCGTATGAGGTCGGGTATCCGTCAGCAGAATCCTTCCTAAATATTCACTGGTATTGAAATCCCTCTTCCAGCCGTCATATTCTGGATCTCTAACCTGGTGCTCAAAATCCAGGATGTCACCGAACCTTGCACCATCCCAGAAACCCTGAACCTTGTTGGTATTGGTCGAATGGCTGGCAAAATGGAGGTGCACATCATATTTGCCTCTCAGGATGGGAATCAAAGTGAATTCCACCACCCAACCTGCCTTATTACTTGTGGTTTGTAAGTTTGTTTCACCATCAGCCAGTATCGAATTTCTGAAATATATACCGGTATTCTTGCAGGTTATGCCCGGAATATCCTCAAGATCCTTCTCTGAGTAAGATCGGCCAATGCTGAGTCCCTGGTAATCGGTCAAATCAATCATAAGATAAGCAGGAGCAGGTTCGCAGGGCTCCAGGATATGGTCAATTGCATGAAAAACCCCGTTTTTCGCCTGCTGGTTTGAAAACTCCTCAAGGACAAGTACTGGATGGACGGTCATCTGCCCGCCATTCTGCTCACCATTCCAGTTCAGGTAAATATTGTCCCTAATTTTTACGTTGACAAGCTTGTTTTCAGCAAGTGTGGGATAATTGAAAGAATCGATATCATTCAGAAAATACAGTCCTGGTAAAACATGATATGCCATATACTGATAAAATCCGTTTTCCTCATCTGTGGGATTACCTTTATCAGAATATTTTTCCAGGAGATCGTTTATGCTAAATATCCCTTCCTGATTGTAAACTTCATCCGGTTCAGTGAAAATCGTGAATCTGCTCCGGATAAAAATATCATCATTAAGATCTATCCTTATCATGTCCAATGTATCTGACAGGCCTGATACTTCAAGAGCTTCCGAGAAGATAGCATATCCTTCAAAATCTCTGAGACGGTCCATGATGGATCCGACAATCGGAGTAAGAACTCCGTCAATTCTATGGATAATGCCATTCTCAACATGGATGTCACGCTCCATGATATTTGCATCATTGACCATAATTGTTTCAAGCCCTCCGGTAGAATATGTAATGACCAGGTGATCTCCTGAATAAGTGGTATCCTGAATAACCCCATCCCTTAAATAGGAACATTCCAGTTCAATATCGATCAGGTGATATTTAACCAGTGTTGTCAGGTAATCCTTTTCGAAATCTGTTATTGAACTCTTTCCATTTTCATTACAGAATTCCTGAAAGGCATTGTTATCAGGAGCAAAGAATGTGTAATGGCCGTATGCATTCAGGGTATTCTTCAATTCTGTTATCTCCAGAACCTGCACAAGCGAAGAATACTTATCTTCATGTTCTTCAAGGTAAGCTGATATTAATAGTTCTTCTTCCTCGAAAAAGACCTCCAGTGGCTCTTCTTCCCGGCAACTGACCATCAGTAAATTCATAATAATCATGAACAATATCAGAATAATTATATCACACAATGGTCTTATCATACCATTTACTGGTTGATATAGTAAGGATTTTGTACCAGTTTATTATTTTGATCAATTTCATCCTGGTGAATTGGCAGATACCAGCTGTCAGGGTTGGAATATTTGCTCCTGATAACTTCAGCCTCTTCGTAAGATTTATTATCAGCGAGTATTTCTATAAACCGGTCCTTTCTTTCAAAATTATTTCTTCTTCCAAGCCTGATAAGATCAAACCAGCGTTTTCCCTCACCACAAAATTCTTTTGCCCTCTCTTCAAGAATGATATCTTCCAGTGCATACCTGGTGGAAATATTTGTTACAGGTTCAATCATCGCCCTTGTCCTTACCTGGTTAACAAGATCCGCAGCCTGTCCGAATTCCCCCTGTTGAACCAACGCCTCTGCTTTCATTAACAGGATGTCAGGATACCGATAAATTATCCAGTTGACATCGCTTTCCTTGTTCCCAATCCTGTAACCGGTTGCGGAGGCTCCTGTTACAATGCTGGGTGTACCTTCCGTGCCGACATATTTCCATAAGATATGGGATGGTTCATAAACATACCATCCTCCTCCTGTATAGGTCAGGTAGGTTCTGTTCCCGGCCCTCCTGTCTCCCGGATGTTTTTCAAATTCAGTTACAAAGTATGGAGATACCCTGAATTCATCATTTCCATCCGGATAGGTCCCATCCCTTGGATACGGAGCCAGCATCTTGTAAAGGAGATTGGTTTGATTAAGTTCTTTATCAAACTGAATCTCAAAGATGCTCTCGTTGGAATTCCCCGGGAAGAAGTTCATGAACCAGTCTTCCCCATCAATCAGTCCATATAAACCACTGTTTATCACCTTGTCGCATGCATCAATACAAGCCTGGTACTTCTCAAAGTACAGGTATATATCTGCCATCAGTGCATAGGCGGCTGCTTTGGTTGCCCTGCCCTTATCATATTCCCTTTTTGCATATGAGGTTGGCAGGTTCATAACAGCAATCTGGAGATCATCAATGATCTGGAGAAAAATATCCTGTTCCTTACTGATCGCAGGATAATAATCCTGTGCATCGTTTTCCGAGGCTTCCAGCACCAGGGGAACATCTCTGAATATTCTCACAAGGTAGAAATAGCAGAGACTTCTTAAAAACAGGGCTTCTGCTTCAAATGCCTTGCTTTCGTTCTCATCAAAGGTCTGGTCACGACCTACAACTACAGGTGAGAATTTTAATACTGTATTGGCAAAATTGATGGTCCGGTACAGCAGGTCCCATTCGTTCAGGTCGTTTTCCGGATAGATAAAATCGTCCATGATCCTCCTGTCATCAGCAGAAATGTTCTGGCCCGGAACAAAAAGATCACCTCTTAACTCACCCCACTTAAAGAGTTTATCCACAAGTCCTGCCATTTCTTTATATGTTCCGGCAACCACTGCCTGAACATCATCCCCGGATTGCCAGAACTCTTCCCTAGTCAGCTGGCTTTCAGGCTCCAGTTGTAACCACTCGGAACAACCGGGAAAGAGGCTTAAGGTGAAAATCAGCAATATATTTCTTAGCAACCTTTTCATATTAATTTATTTTCAGAACTTAATATTCAAACTAATAATGTAACTTACCGGCGGTGGCGTATCAGCTTTATCCTCTCCTATAAAGAAAGGGTCTTTACTAAGCATGGGAACTTCAGGATCGACTCCAGTATAGTTCGTCCAGGTATAAAGGTTATATACCATGAAATGCAATTTGAGATCATGGAGCCTGATCCTGTTTGCAAGTTCCCTGAAATTATAACTTAAACTGACACTTTTAAATCTGAGAAAGGAACCATTTTCAACAAAGCGGTCGGATCCAAGCCAGTTATAGCCCTGATTATATAATGCCCTTGGAATATCCGTAATATCCCCCTGTCTCCTCCAACGGTTAAGAACCGACACACTTTGATTATTCCTGTGGTACATATTTTCATTGTCCATCTTGGTCCTGTTCACAATGTCCTGCCCCAGCCTGTAATGGAAGAAAAATGTGGCAATAAAATTCCCCCAGGATAATTTTGATCCGAACCCTCCCAGGAATTTGGGATTTGAATCACCCAGTTTGACAATATCCAGCTCATTTATCAGCCCGTCATAATTAATATCCTGATAAATCGCATCTCCTCCTCTGAATCGATATCCGTCAGCATTTCCATATCTCATATACAGGGGATTCCCACCCATATCATAAATGATATTTCCGTCTGCATCATGTGCAACAGCATCAGCATCTGTCGGATAGACACCAAGATATTTGAATCCATAAAACGAGCCTATTGGATGACCTTCCATTGCCCTTCTGGCATATAGCCCATTACTAGCCTCTGATTCATATTCAAAATCGAAATTTTCAGGAATTTCCGTTATTCTATTTTCGTTATGTGCAATATTGAAGTTGACATTTAAATTTAGCTTTTCCCTTTTAAGGACATCCGTAACAAGCATGATTTCCCAGCCCCTGTTATCCATTGACCCCCAGTTCCTGGTAATCTTTGGAAAACCGGATGTAGAAGGTAAATCAAGGTCCTTCCAGATCAGATCCTTGCTTTGTTGATTATATACGTCGAAATGAAATTCAAGGTAATTATTAAACGCAAAAAGATCAAGCCCATAGTTGACCTGTGAATTCCTCTCCCAGCGGAAATGATCAAGCTGGAGGTTGGTCGGGATAACAACAGCCATGTCGATATATTCCTGGCCTGTGCTGTACAGATTGAAATATCCATAACTGCTGCTGGGCTGGTTGCCGTTTACACCATAACTATATCTCAGCTTCAGATCATTTAAAAACTCAAATCTGCTCATGAAACGTTCAGAAGAGATCCTGTAGGCAATGGAGATGGAGGGGAAAATACCCCATCTTGAATCATACCCAAACCGGGATGAACCTTCTCTGCGGATATTAAACTGGACCAGGTACCTGTCCAGGAAGCTGTAATGTGCAAAACCAAGAAAGGCTATCATCCGGTTCTGGCTATATCCGTCACCTATCCAGTAGATGGGTGCAGGTTGAGCATAACTGATAAGATAGGAGGACGGCAGGTTAGATG
>LJUQ01000134.1 GCA_001304505.1 Bacteroides sp. SM23_62_1 | reverse complement strand
GGTTGGACCAACCACACTGATCCCACAGGAGGAGGAGGATTGGGCGGTGCAGGAGTGATCTGGCATTCATTAGAAGATAATCTTCCAGTGAATGTAACAAAGAAGATTGAGAATGGAAAACCTGGACAGCATATAATTTACGGAACACGTGGAGCAATCGGTAGTTCTTCCCCGAAGGGTGTTATTATACCTAATTTAAAGATCCCAATAAGTGGATTTCTGTTCAATGTGATGCCAGAAGACCAGGATGTGTGTGAAGGAGTTGAGCCGGTGCCGTTTTATGCATCCAAACCCAAGGGAGGGACCTGGGAGTATACCTATAAATGGCTCCGGAGCCCTGATAAAACAACTTGGAGCGATGCTCCCGGTAAAAATGATTCCATCTACTATGTTCCCGGACTGCTGAACGACACAACCTATTTCCGGCGGATCGTTTATTCCGGCCTTACAGTGGATACAAGCCTGATTCTCACCATCAATATTCTTCCGATACTGGAGAACAACAATATTGCGCCGGATGATACTATCTGTAAAGGCTCCTTTATACCTGACCTGAAAGACGATCCCTTTTTTAATATCATTGGAGGGGATGGCACCTATACTTTTGAGTGGGAATCGAGGACAGACACTTCAGCATGGGCCTCTACAGGTATTACCGATACCATCCTCAGGAGTATCAAACAATATGAAACAACATATTACCGGCGTGTTGTCCGGTCACATGTATGTAAACTGATCAGCGATAGTTTGACAATAACCGTACTGGACAGTATCCATAATAATTTTATTTCCCCGGATGATATTATCTGTGAGAATGATGACGGACAGCCCATAACCGGTCAGGCTGTAACTGGTGGTGACGGGACATACACTTATTTCTGGCAATCCAGCATGGATTCTGCCACATGGGATTATGCGAAGGCTCCCCATACGCTGCCGGATTATGATCCGGATACCCTGGTAACAACAAGGTATTACCGGAGACTGGTATATTCCGGTTCAGAAGATGTCTGCAAGGACACCAGCAATATTATAAAGATCCTGGTTCATCCGCTCATAACGAACAATATCATTGCAAGGGATACAACCATTTGTGCTGATGATCCGGGTCTGATCCTGATACAGCAATCGGGTACTGTTGGTGGCGGCGACGGAGTGAACTACGCATATGAATGGCAATCAAAACCGCAGGGAGGAATCTGGGGACAGGCAGGAAAGACCGATACCCTCGTCAATTATGAAACGGGGTATCTCACAGACACTATTACTTTCCGAAGATATATGACTTCCGGGGCCTGTTCGGATATAAGCAATGAGGTGGTAGTCATATTGCAGGACAGTATTCTTAACAATCTGATCGCTGATCATGATACCATCTGCCAGGGTTCGATACCCAATGCGCTAACAGGCCAATCTCCCGTGGGGGGAGACGGGATTTATGCATACCTGTGGCAGAAAAAAACCAATATAACGGACTGGGAAGATATCACCGGAGCAACCCTGGCAGGGTATGCCCCTCCATCACTGGTTGATACAACCTATTACAGGAGGAAGGTTACATCAGGCAAATGTTTCCATTTCAGTGAATTTAAAACTGTTATTGTTCAGGCACCTATTGCTAACAATGTCATAAAAAATGGATCAACGGATGAGGCCTGCTATGAAACATCATTGCTGCTTGACGGTACCAGCGGACCATCCGAGGTTTCAGGTGGAGATGAAGCGGAGTACATCTACAACTGGGAGAAAAGTCCGGATAATATAAACTGGAATCCTGCCCCTGGCACCATCGACCAGGCGGATTATACGACTGAAGATCTTCTCCTGCCGGCCTATTTCAGGCGTAATATCGAATCAGGTGCATGCACCGATATCTCTGCTTCGACTTATGTTTCTATTAATCAACGGCCTACAGGAGAGTTTATAAATAATGATTACCCTGCATTATGCTATGACGCTGATATTGGCCCGGTTGAAATACAGATTCAGTATAAACTGACAGGTACACCACCCTATCGTATGATTTATAATGATGGTTTTGAAAATGATACACTTGAAAATATTCTATTGGGTGAAAATAGTTTTTCACACTACGTTACAACAATTGATACTAATTTATATGAGATAGTAATAACAGCTCTTACCGATGCGAATGGTTGTATTGCATATTCTGATAGCCTCACCGGAATGGTCACCGCGGTATTATACAGGAGGCCGGGAGCAGTCATCCTTATAGATGGGGATACAGTACAGGTGGATACAGTACAGGTATGTGATGATTGTATTCTGCTTGGATCACAACAGGATGTCGGTTATGGATACTGGGAGAAGGTATCTGGAGACGAGAACCTGAGTATTGATGATTCTTCCAGTATAATCATACTGGCTTGCACTGATTTTGATTCTAAGAACAGCCAGTATTATAAATTATACAGAACAAATATCAACTGGCCTGTTAACGGAGGGGAAAACTGTTTTGCCAGGGATTCCATTGAGGTGATCCTATGGCAGGAACCTGATCCTGCCTATGCTGGCAGCAGGCCTGCCGAAGAATATGATACAACCATCTATTTTGCCGATTATATGTTCTTGTATGCTGATCCACCGACGGCGGGAAGCGGTGAATGGACACTTCTATCCGGTATGGCTCTCATAGACAATGATACGCTTTACAATTCCTTTGTTGACCTGGGCGACCAGAACCTGGATGAGACCGTTGAATACGTGTTTCACTGGACAATATCAAATGGAATCTGTCCTGTCACCTCAGATGAACTGAGGATTACCCGAAGGGATCTCCGGATATATGAAGGATTCTCGCCTGACGGGGACGGGATTAATGACTTTTATGTTATTGAAGGACTTGATTATACTGATGCATATGACTTCAAAATATTTACCAGGTCAGGGAATCTGATCAGGCGCATCCATAAGGGCCCGGGCGGAGAAGGATTATCCGGGGATCATTTATGGGATGGCACATATGATGGAGGACGACCGGTGGAAACCGGAATATATTTTTATACACTGGAAGTTAAAAAGGGTGACCGGGATACATACCATTACCATGGATCAATTATACTAACACGTGGGAATTGATTAGAAAGATTTGTTATATCATTATCTTATCATGGTTTAGCATTGGAATCAATGCCCAGAATAATACTGTATTCCTGCCCTTCAATCAATACATGTTCAATACCCTGCTGTATAATCCTGCTTTTACCGGTACGAAAGAATCCTTTTCAGTTGAAGCCATTTACAGAAAGCAATGGATAGGTATGAAAGGAACACCTGAGATGCAGGCTTTAACGGCTCATTCTCCTCTAAGGAATAATAAAATTGCCGTGGGGATGCAGGTTGACAACCTGTCGGCCGGAGCAGGTGCTGAGCGGAGCAACAATATATTTGGTTATTACAGCCACCGACTTGATATAGGGCCCCTCAAACTAAGGCTTGGTTTACGGACCGGGGCAAGCATCATCAGTAAAAACCTTTATGATGTTGACAGGAAAGTGAAGGAGGACCCTGCCTTTGTTGATGAGACATTTGTCATGCCCAATTTTGGAATAGGTGCCTATCTTTATTCAAACAGCTTCTATGCCGGTGTGTCGGTCCCATTCCTTCTATCATTGAGTGATACAAAAAGAAGCTTTACACACGATTTTAAAAGATACAATTTTACCGGTACAGGTGGTGCACTTATTACCATCAGCAGTGATTTTAAAATCAAACCATCTGCATTTGTTCAATATACAATTGACAATCCTTTTTATTATATCTTAAGTGGCAGTTTTATTTTTGTAAATGATATATTCTGGGTGACCGGATCCTATAAATCGACAGGGGAATTGGTTGGGATCCTTGAATTTCAGATCACAAAACAGATCAGATTTGGTTATTCATATGATTTTCCGGTTGGTGATTTAAAGGGATTCATGAGTGGCTCACACGAAATCCTTCTCAGGTATGATTGGAGTTATACAGTAAGAGCAACCAGTCCCGGTTATTTCTGGTAGTATGAAGAACAGATTAGTCATTATAATACTCACTATTTTTCTGACACGCATAACCGGTCAGGCACAGGAAGTATATTCTTTCGAGCGGGCACCTTTCTCCACACGCGCTTATGATGAGTATGCACCGGTATATTACCAGGATGGGTTGATCTTCTCTGCAAATAAAAGGATGGATATGTTGAGAAAAATAGATGGTAACAAAGGAAAACCACCGTGGAATATTTTTGTTGTATCACAAACGGGTGAGAGTGAATGGGGAAGGGTTGATTTATTATCTGATAACCTGCGGTCTCTCACCTATGAAGGGCCGGTTACAATCAATCAGGGCCAAGACCTGATCTATTTCAACAGGAATCATGAAGCGGGGAACAGGAAAATGAGGTCAAAAGTAGGTATATTTTCAGCCGAATTTATAAATGGAGAATGGACCAATATTCAGCCTTTTGAACACAATGATCCATTATACAATTTCTTTCACCCCACACTCAGTCACGATGGGAACATGCTGTTCTTTGCTTCTGATTTAAGGGGAGGATACGGCGGATTTGATCTGTATGTCTGCACACGATCCGGGACAACCTGGAGTGAACCCTTCAACCTTGGCCCAAATGTAAATACCTCGGGAAATGATATTTACCCGGTGATCCATCCGGATGGAAGGCTTTATTTTTCATCCAACAGGCATCCCGGTATCGGAGGGTATGATATTTTTTATACCGAAGAGGTAAACGGGGAATGGGTTGAGCCGGTAAATGTTGGGGAACCATTCAATTCAAGGCGTAATGATGCAAGTTTGATATCCAATAATGATTATACGCATGGATTCTTTACGTCAAACCGTGACCGGATATCCAACAATATCTTTGAATTTAAATTAACTGCACCCACTTTTGAAGAATGTAAACTGCAGGAAGAAAATAACTATTGTTACACATTCTTCGAGACGGGAACCATGGATATTGATACAACAAGCTTTATGTATGAATGGAGGATAGGCCAACATGACAGGATACGTGCAAAAGAAGCGGACTATTGCTTTCCCGGGCCGGGTGACTACGTTGTTCAATTAAATGTGATCGACCTGCTAACCGGCGAGATTTTAGTCAACCAGGCATACCATGAGCTTACAATCGAAGATATTGAACAGGTGTATATAACCTCTCCGGATACTGTTCTGGCCGGCCAGGAGATCAATTTTAACGGAACACGTACCTACCTTAAAAACTTCAATGTTGATCGTTATTACTGGGATATGGGTGACTATACCCGGACCTCCAATCCAGAACTTGATCATCGTTTCACCAGACCTGGAATTTATACGGTAAAGCTGGGTGTAACCAACGATGCTGATAATCCGGAAGAACTGCAAAAAGCCTGTTCCTTTAAGAGGATTATTGTCCTTCCACCTTCTGAATAGCGTTTTAGATTCCCTCAATTAATTTTCATATTGAGTTAATTATAAGTAAATTGCAAAAAATTAAATTTTGCACAGTATTTGTATGATATTCTAAAGAATGATTTTTCAGGTAATCCTTAATGGGTTACGCGGTTTAAATAAAGATTCAGATATATAATTTTTTAACATCCTTTGATAAACAGGAACAGCATATTAATAAGGAATATGACTATAACTGGAAAATTAAACCGCCGAACAATGTTAAACTTTGATTATTTTTGAATATTTTAGGTTCATGTATGAAGAAATGGATTTTAATAGGGGGATTATTTCATGTGATGGTTCAATTCACCGCAGCGCAGCCGGTACCTGCGGGTGATGAGAATATTCCTTTTCTGATGACTTTCGGCAATACTGCTAATCCCTCATGGGGTGATGATGATTATAGCCAGACATTTTTCTTTCTCATCCCGGAAAATTTCACTGATCCGATATATATCAGGATTTTCGATCCTGATATAGGTGGCGAAAATGATGAAGTCAGGGGGGAGTTCGATACGCGTACTACCTTTGAAATATTTGGAGGGCAAGGTTGTCAGACAGATCCGGACGCTATTGAAACCGATCCCACAGGCAACTATAAAAGCGGAAATTTGCTGGCGTCCAGAGCTTTTGGACAGGATCAGCGATATGATAACAACTGGTATACCTTCGGGCCATTTAATCCTACTGAGGGTGAGTATATTGAGAAATGGAACGGATATGTTTTCAAGATCATCATAGAGGGTATTGCCGGTGATGATGGTAATTTATACAGGATGTTTCTCAGTACTGAACAATCCGATAATAAAGCTATTGAGGGGGCCAATGCATTTGCTTATGAGTATTCGTTCAGAATGCACGATAACCCCAATGAAGTTTCACATATTTATCCTTTTGTGGATGACCGCACTGTAATAGTCAGACAGTCAAATTTCGATTGGGACAACGACGGACTGATCAGGATCGTATCTGTTGCAAGAAAAGGGCAGCTGAGCAAGGTCTCGGGTGATAATGTATGGGGAGAGGATGAATTTCAGATCCTTGACGAGGAGCATAATACATCTCTTGACATGCAACTTATCAAGAGCAGATCGCCGGTAACCAGGAACAACAACGTAGTGATCAATGTCCGGAACCAGTATAATGAGTTACTGCCATTTTATGTTATTCCACTCGGTGGAGTACCCCAGTATAAATATAATATTGGTATTAAAAAACAGTCGGATTAGCTGAACCAAAAACCATAATGAGGCACATCCCCGGAACTATCACGCTGCTTTTCCTGCTTCTGACAGGAATACCAGGACCTTTATCGGGCCAACATTATGAATTCAGGCAATACGGAATTGAAGAAGGTGTCTGTCATCCGTTTGTATATTCTGTAAATCAGGATAAGAACGGTTTTATCTGGCTTGGCACAGGAGAAGGATTATGCAAGTTTGATGGATTTGGTTTCACGGGTGATTTTACAACCGATTCACTTCCCACAGCATTTGTCAAGAAGATATTCAGGGATCAGTATGGTAATTTATGGTTTGGGCACAATGATGGCAGCATAACCATGTATGATGGGAAGCAATTCAGGATAATACCCACAGAGGAAAAAATAACCAGTACAATAAATGATATCATAGAAGACCCTAGAGGTTTTATCCTTTTTGCCACACAGAACCAGGGAATTATCAAAGTTGACAGTAACCTGAGCACAACCCTGGTTGTGGAATCTTTCAGGCGGAAATTACTATCCTCCCTGTGTTTTACCGAACAAGGCGATCTGCTTGTGGGTGCATCTGATGGGTTACACCTTTATGAATTTGATCCTTTCCAGGATACTGCTATTGTTATAACAAAGATTGATGAGATCCCTTATACAATGGTGAACTCTATCATCAAAAGAAATAACGGGGCGGTTTATATCGTAGGAACACAGGATGAAGGAATTTATACCCTTGAATTTTTTGATAATAGTGAATATGAAATTACTAAACTGGAGACAGGATCTTATTTAAAATATACGACTGTTATGGATGTGATGGAAGATCATCAGAACCATATCTGGTTAAGTACGCAGGGAGAAGGGATTTTTAAAATTGACCTTTCCGCTGATTCTAAGACAATTACAAAACTCAGAAACTACAATGAACAGAACGGATTGGAAAGTATGTTTATCAGGGAGGTCTTTGAGGATATTGAAGGAAATATCTGGATAGGCACTTACGGGGATGGCCTGGCAGCATTATTTGATGAAGCATTTGTTTTTTACGATTTTGAAGAAGAAGTAGGATCGGATATATATTCTGTCCTGGCAGATGATGATGTCTTCTGGATTGGTGGAGACAACCGGATAATGGAAATAAGACAGGATCCTGAAGACAAAAAAATTGTGCTGGGGCCTTCAGCGGGTATCCCCCGCGATAAAATCATTTCACTATATCGTGACAGACAGGGATGGCTCTGGATAGGGACCTCACAGAGCGGGCTTTACAGGATGAATCTCAGTACGAAAAGAATCTCCAGGTACCATACTTCAGAAAATTCACTGGAAAATGTTATCAATGCTATTGATGGATATGACAATATCATCTGGGTAGGTACGAATAATGGAGTTATACAGATTAATATTCAAACGGGTGAAAAAACATTTTTTACAACCACCGATGGCCTTCCTCACAATAAAATCAGTGATGTTTTTGTAGACTCCAGAGGAACGGCATGGATTGCTACACGTGCCAACGGCCTTTATTCGGTGAACAGTAATGATGAGTATACGATAACCGGAAATTTTATCCTTGAATTCATCGCCATCACTGAAGATGATAATGGTATCCTCTGGGCTGCGACAGACAATAACGGTGTCTTTAAATTCGATCCCGATGCAGATACAGTTCCATTTTTTTCAACCTACAATGGATTAAAATCAGGCTCCTGTTACAGTATTCTGAATGACAGGCGGGGTAATATATGGGTAGGGCACAGGCTGGGATTGAGTAAAATAAATGTGGAGACAAACAGAATTTTAACTTATGGCATTGAAGAGGGGATCAGCGGAGATTGTTATCATAATGCTGCTGATGTAACCGACGATGCTTTGATATTAATTGGCACAACCAGCGGGCTGATCACTTATGCATCTGAGGAGGAGCGGAAAAACCTGACTCCCCCGTTTGTAAATATTACCTCTGTAAGGATCTCCGACAGGGATTATGATTTTTCCAAACCAATTATTTTACCCTATGGCATTTATAAGCTCAGGATTGATTTTATAGGGCTTAATTTCAGATCACCTGAAAGGGTTACCTATCAGTACCGGCTCGAGGGTTATGACGAGTGGTCGGAGATGACAAATATACCATTTGCACAGTATAGCCGGATCGAAGATGGTGATTATACTTTTTTGCTGAGAGCATGTAATAGTGAAGGGATTTGCAATGAGACACCCGTTGAATTTAGCTTAAAGGTCAAATTACCTGTTTGGAAAACCTGGTGGTTCATTACCATGTCAGTCCTGATAGTGGTATTTACTGTATTCATTATCATCAAAGTCAGAGAAAGGAAACAAAAGCAGTTCCAGGAGATTTTACAGAGGAAGCTGGATGAGAGGACCAGGGAAGTTGTGATGCAGAAAGAAGAGATTGAAATCAAGAATAAAGATATTACCGACAGTATCAATTATGCACAACGGATTCAGGCAAGTATATTACCGCCTATCAGCAAGCTGCATGAAACTTTTCCCGGTTCATTCGTATTCTACCAGCCAAGGGATATAGTAAGTGGTGATTTTTACTGGTATGAAAGTTTTAAAAATAATAAATTCATTATAGTCTGTGCGGATTCAACAGGTCATGGAGTTCCGGGAGCATTTATGTCGATGATTGGAACGACCATGATCAAGGATATTTGTCAAAGGGATTACATTGAATCCCCTGCCAGATTATTAACCACACTTGACCATGAAATCATGTCGGCACTGAATCAAAATATTGAAGCCGAACGGTCGAACGATGGAATGGATATTATCGTCTGTGAGATAGACCTAAAGACCAGGTTCCTTCGTGTAGCATCAGCCATGAGACCAATGATCATTTACCAGAATGGAGAGCAGATTTATATAAGGGGAAGCCGTAATTCTGTTGGCGGGCAATACGAGGTGGAAGAAAAAGAGTTTGAAAGCCAGGAATTTCAACTTTCCTCCGGGGATAGATTGTATATGTTCTCTGATGGCTACCCCGACCAGTTTGGGGGGCCATTAGGGAGGAAATTTAAAATGGTTCGTCTTAAAAATATGCTTCGTGACATCCATGACAAACCAATGGATGAGCAGTACAATTATATAAAGAATAATTTTGAGCTCTGGAAAGAAGACCTTGAACAGGTCGATGATGTATTATTCATGGGGATAGAACTGTAGAATTCCTTCCAGTATGGTTAGTCTTTCCATTCCGTTAATCCTATATCGGGAGTTGATTCCACATTGCTTTTATGCATGGCACGGTCGGTGATAAAAAAATCATACCTGATGGTATCATATTGAATGTTGGGATATTCAAAAAGAATATTTATTTCACCAGTAAGGATTTTATTCTGGCCTTCACGTGGTTCAATATATGGGATCCTGTAGTTAAGGGGTGAACCCAGATCATCTTCACTTATTTCAAAATATTCCCCCCCGATCTTCTTAAACATGGTGAAAAACAGGTTGTAGACTGTGGTATCACCCGGCATAACCGTATCCGGCTCCTGAAGGCCGATATCTCCATCACCGTCCTGAAATGAAAAAATCAGCTCACCCACTACAAGAAGGTTCCCCAGATCATCCGTATCCTCAGAAAGGGTGAAACTCACAAATTCAATCTCCGGAATTTCAGGTACTGGCTCTATTTCCGGACATCCGGCAAGCAGGATCATGCAGGCACAAAAAAAGAAATGGCGAATGATTTTCATTTATTCAATAACATAAGTCAGTACAAAGTTATAACGAAATTCCATGATATAAATTATTTAGTATGGTTTTGTTACCCCCTCTGTCGGTTTAAACAGACGTCTCTCCCTGCTTGCTGGGGGAGATCCCCTTTTGATTCTCCTCTCTCTCACAAGAGAGGGGGCGGGGGGGGTGGATTCAAAAAATTTATTTCTTCCTGAAGAATATCTGGATTGGTACGCCGGTAAACTCAAAATTCTCCCGCAATCTGTTTTCAAGATATCTTTTATAAGGTTCTTTTATATACTGAGGCAGGTTCGCAAAAAATGCGAATGAAGGTGCATGGGTGGGTAACTGGGCGACGTATTTAATCTTTATATTTTTCCCTTTAGATAGAGGGGGAGGGTAATTCTTAATGATCTGTAGCATAACTTTATTCAGCTTACCTGGAGGTATTTTCCGGAGCCGGTTTTCATATACTTTCAGAGCAGATTCCAGTACCTTGTAGATTCTTTGTTTATGAATAGCTGAAATAAAAATAATCGGATAATCCTGGAAGGGGGCAGTTCTTTCCTTTATTTTCAGTGTAAAATCCCTGGATGTGTTTGTATCTTTCCTGATAAGGTCCCATTTATTTACTAGAATTACCAAACCTTTCCTGTTGCGTATTACCAGTCTGAAAATATTGATATCCTGTGCTTCGATTCCCTGTGTGGCATCGATCATTAGGAGGCATACGTCAGATGATTCAATAGCCCTCACGGATCGCAGAACAGAATAGAACTCAAGATTTTCATTTACTTTACCTTTTTTTCTTAAGCCGGCTGTATCAATAAGGTAGAAATCATGATTGAATTTGGTAAATCTTTTCAGAATAGAATCTCTTGTTGTTCCGGGGATGGGTGTCACGACACTGCGCTCTTCACCGACAAGTGTGTTCATAAGGGTTGATTTGCCCACATTCGGCCTGCCTGCAATAGCAATTCTTGGTAAATCGTTAACTTCAGCCTGGTCATCCCTGACAAATGTTTTGATAATTTTATCAAGGAGGTCCCCAGTTCCGCTTCCATTTACAGATGATACAGGATATATTGGTCCCAGCCCGAGTTTATGAAATTCATGGATATCGTACAGGCGTTCATTATTATCAACCTTATTGACCACGAGGTGAACAGGTTTTTTAACTTTTCTGAGCATCTCAGCTACTGCCAGATCCAGATCGGTAACACCAATTTCAACATCGGTCATAAAAATGATTGCGTCAGCCTCTTCAATAGCCAGTAATACCTGTTTCTTAATCTGCTCCTCATAAATGTCGTCCGAATTTGTCACATAACCACCTGTATCAATTATGGAAAATTCCATACCATTCCATTCCGAATGGCCATAATGCCTGTCTCGTGTCACACCACTTGTCTCATCCACAATGGCATCCCGCGTTTCAGTAAGCCTGTTGAAGAGGGTTGATTTGCCCACATTTGGCCTTCCAACGATCGCAACAATATTGCCCATGGTTAAAACATCCTGATGTATTAGTGATAACCTAATTGTTTCAAATTCCCGGGATTATTTCTCCATTCTTTTTTAACCTTTACCAACAACTCAAGATATATTTTTTTATTGAAAAAATTTTCCAGATCCTTCCTGGCCATGGTTCCGGTTTTTTTCAAAGCCTGGCCCTGCTGACCAATTAAAATTCCTTTTTGTGACTCTCTCATAACATATATGATCGCTGATATACGGATGAGGTTATCCGATTCT
>LJUQ01000133.1 GCA_001304505.1 Bacteroides sp. SM23_62_1 | reverse complement strand
GGGCAGGAATTCAGCGAACCTCCGCTCATTGCTCATATCCAGGCCATCGATCTTGACGATGATGGCTTACTGGATGTAATACTGTGTGATGACAGGGGCAATTTTGTTTCCTGGATCCGGCAATATCCTGCCGGAACGTTTACTGAATCCATACTCGCCGATGACCTTATCGCACCATCCCATGTCCAGGTCATCGATTTTGATTATGACGGTGACAAAGACCTTATGGTCGGCGTACTGGGCATGCTTTTTCCAAATAATGACAAAATCGGATCAGTTGTCATACTTGAAAATGACGGCCGTTTCAATTTTATCAAACATATCTTGGTTGAAAAAATAGCGCGTGTCTCCGATGTTCGGGCGGGCGACCTGGACAATGACGGAGACCTGGATCTGGCTGTGGCCCAGTTTGGTTATGATGATGGTGAAACGCGGTGGATGGAAAACCTTGGAGACTGGAAGTTTCAAAGTCATATGTTACAGTTTCTGTCCGGGCCCGTCAACGTTGAGATCACAGATATTGACTTTGACGATGATCTGGATATCATTTCATTAGTCAGCCAGGAGTGGGAAGAGATCTATTGTTATATCAATAATGGGAAGGGGCAATTTCAGCCCAACCTGTTATGGGGCTCCAGCAATCAGGATTATGGCTCAAGCGGTATTGCCTTGTGTGACCTTGACAAGGATGGTGATGAGGACATACTCTACACCAATGGGGATGCCTTTGATTATATGCCGCCCCAGGGCCGTCCCTGGCACGGGGTGCAGTGGCTTGAGAATAAAGGAAACCTGAATTTTCAGTTCCACAGGATTTGCAACTTTACAGGCACAACAAATGTACGGGCTGCAGATCCTGATAATGACGGAGATATCGATCTTTTTGCAGTAAGTGCCTTCAATATATGGGACAGGCCCGAATCGGCCAGCTTCATCTGGCTAGAGAATACAGGAGATATGCATTTCATAAAGCGTGAGATCACCAGAAACCCAACCCATCTGCTTACCTGTGAACCCGGTGATTTTAATAACGATGGGATGACAGATGTCATCACCGGGGGAATGCATACTTATCCTCCATATGACAATATGGGAAGAATTACACTCTGGCTGAATAATGGAAAGCTTTCAGTTAAGAATTAATCGGGATATTAATCAGGAAGATGCTGAAATGTCCTGTATAAGTTTTCAAGCTCTGCCTGATACGACCGGGAGATATTTTCACGACGTGCAATATTGATGGTCTGACTAATAATAGAAATTGCATGTTGTTTATCTCCCAGTTTTGCATAAGCCCAGGCGAGACTCCTGCCGGCAGATACTGCTATGTTCGGACGAGTTGAGATATGGTTAAATGCCCTTTCACAATATTCTATTCCTTCTTCCATGTTTCTGAGGGATGTGTCCGGGCAAGCAATCAATAATGTACCCAGACTTTCCAGGAAGTCAGGATCATTCGGATGATATTCGAGTGCCTCCCTGTAATGCCTGATGGATCTGTCCCACATCCCTTGATTGAACAGCAAATTACCAAGAAACCGTATGGTGGTCAGATCTTCAGGATCACTTCTGAAGGAGGCTTCATATAAGGTTATTGCCTTCTGTATTTCTCCATTTTGTTCAGCAACTCCGGCAGCCAGTTTTTGTACCTTCGGGTTGGAAGGAGACATTTGCATCAATCCTGTTAATATGCCTGCAGCCTTGTCATTCTCCCTGAAATTAAAGAACAGAATATTTGCAACATCAGCAAGAATATCCGGATTGTCGTGGTTTTCTTCCAGCAATACATTCAAGATATCCTGAGATTTCTGCCTGTCACCCACATACCAGTAACTGATGGCCAGATTTTTTTGAATTTCGACATCTTCCGGCTCCAGTTGCGATGCTATTGTCAGGTATTTTAATGATTGCGGATATAATCCATTCATAAAAAACAACATGCCGATTTTTCTCATCTCGGAAAGGCTCTCCTTAAAATAACTTATGTGCTGGTCGGTGAATGTTATAGCTTTCTCATCTGCCCCCACCCACAGGTAGATGTCTATTGCTTTGGAGATCAAGTATTTGTTATCCGGCATATATTGCAATGCTTGATCAACCAGCCTCTGCGTCCATTCGGAATATATACCTCTCTGTGCTTCATCGATCTTTTTCAGCAGGTACAATTCAGACCTTGATAACATGGCCAGTCTGTCTATTAATGTATCTACCGGAGGTGACAAAACAAGCAGGTCATTTGCCCGCACACCATATTTTTTGTTCAGGGTGCTATCTCCCTTCACGCTGTAAATATTCCCCAGTAGCCTGTATGCCGGCCCAAATGAGCGGTTTTCCTCCAATATCTCTTTCAGTGTTTTTTCTGCCATGTCTGTGCGCCCGGTTTCAAAATATAACCTGGACAGCTGGTACCTGGCATGAATACTGAGTGGAAAATGATCAGTCCTTGTGTTATTCTTAGCTGGAGAAATTTCTTTTTTGTCTGCAATATTACCAAAAGCCTCTTCTGCAAGCTCATTTTCCCCCAGGTTTACATATTCTTCACCCGTATAATACCATGCAAGGTCAATTCCCGGATTTTTCTCAATCACACTGTGAAAGTTTTCAATGACAGCACCAGATTCACCCATTTCCAAATTCAGATATCCCAGGTAGTAATTCCAGATCCATTCTGATTTGTCTCTCCTGATCGCCAGGTTATAGCATTGTTCTGCCTGCTCATAGTTGGCACTGGAATGATAGACCATTCCAAGCATACCCAGGTTATCTGCGGAAGGCCTGCGACGGGCTTTATCATGAGCAGCTAAAATTTGTTGCTGAACCGGTTGTGAAAGGGTAACAGAATTTGGTAATTCTGGGATCCGTGAGCGATAATGATTGATAATCAAAAATCTCAAAAGCAAGATAATTATGATCAAACCAATAACTCCTACGGCAATATACAGAATAGTTTTTCTGTTTTTTCCCATTATATCTGAGAATTGATGTGTTAAAAATATCAAAAAACAGGGATATGGTTTAAAATATTTATTTTCCTGTGGTTTTAAATGGGATTGAGTGTTTGTATTTTATCTATATAAAACACACTGACAAATGAAACAGGTCAGCCCGATCCGCCCGTATGGCGGAGAGGGATCTGGTAGTCTACAGCATCTATAATTGATTTTGAAGAGGATTAAAGAGTTGTTGAATGACTGATCAGCAGCTTCAACAAATTGGTACAGGCGGGTGATCTTTGCAAGAAAAATTAGCTATGATACAGCCCCCTCCGTGGTTCCCGGCGGGCAGGTGATGGGAGTGTGTATGTACCTTCATTTTATTATGGCGAATAGAAAAGGTTATTCAGGGATATTTATAATAATCCCTGAAAGCATGAAGAAAGGATTTATCGAGGTATGGTAATGCTCATAATGCATTCAGCTGCTTATTCAACTATTATTTTCCCTCTCCAGATTTCAGGCCCTCTCAGTTCAAGAAAGTAAAATCCCTCTTTCAGATCTTTTCTTTCCAGGACATAATTAGATGTACTGATGTCTTCTTCAATTCGGCAAATCTTTCCTGAAAGATCCATGATGTAGAGAGTATAGGAATTCCCCTCCGGATTATTAAAAATGAGGTTAGTAGTTTCGTTGAACGGATTGGGATAGATACTGAGTTTTTCATTTGCTAAGAGAGGGATGAATATCCCGGTTTGAATCCTGTTATCTTCTATATTCGACATAAGTTGATTGTTGTGTCACTCCGTAAAATTTCATAAGTACCATAATCAAATCCCACGTAATGATCCCAGTCAAGCTGTGTGGCTTTCGTTTCAGGATTGGTGGTTACCAGGAGGTGAATGGTTTTATGGGTCTTACACAGATCCATATCTGTCTCATATCCTGAAGTGTCGACGGTTGTGATCTTATACAGGTATGCCCTGATGGTTGGATCAGCCAGGCTATCGTTGTAAATACTAAGTTGATCATATGGGATAAAGCCAATCAGGTCATAGATCCCGGCATATTTACTTTCACGATAGATATTATATTGTGAAACTGGCGCGATAGAATTTTTTTCCCAGACAATCAGGTTGTTCCCGGTAATCCGGTCGACAGTAACCATGCAGATCTGAGGGGCAAGGTAGATGGTTGCCGGTGATGTTGAGTCCACTCCGCATGTGTTGAAAACATGACAGGTATAGATGCCTTCATCCGAATATTGCGGTTCGGCAAGAGTGAGTTCTGAAGCTGTTTTACCTGTGAGTGTTGACCCGTCCTTTGTCCAACTGTAAGAGAGGGGTTGGGTCCCCTCCGCACCAACTTTAAAAGTAAAAGGTTCATCTGTCCCAAGCCACTGACTTGAAGGTTCTGTAAGTATTTCAGGAGGCTTATTAACCAATAGATATACCTGGTTGCTGTTCACCATTCCATAGGCATTACTGACAATGCACCTGTAGTTTCCTTCATCCAGCACAGTAATAGAGTCGTATTTCAGGGTAGCCGAGTTGGCACCCTGAATATTTATACCATTTTTTTGCCACTGGTAATTGACTGTATCAACAGTAATGACCTGCAGAAATACCGAATCACCCTCGCAGGTTATCTGGTTGCCCGGTTGCTCGGATATAACTGGCATTCCATCCTGGTTTTCAAAAGCCCCCATATCGATTTCTTCACCCTTAATTCTTGGATTTCCATCGTAATCAGATGTAGGGATACCGGTAGTATAAAAATCCTTATTTCCCTTATTAATACATGGTGAGACAGGGAGTAATGACCAGTCTGCCAGCCACCCGTTAAACTCCTGGCCTGCTCCTTCAGTTGGATTTGAAAATGCCGGATTCATATCAATGTTTTCCATATATCCGGCATATTCAGGACTACCTTCCTGAAAAACAATGGCTGCAGAATCTCCTTCAATATTATTGTTATACAATGCGAGCGTGGAATATTTATCCCAAACCCATATTTGAGATCCAACATTTGCCCGGTTGTCAAATAATATGTTGTTGAATAGTTTAATATGTGAATTATGCACGCTGATGCCGCCACCTCTTCCTGCAAGGTTATTGCATAATGTATTATTATAAATCATAATATCTTCCGAATCCCAAAAATTTATTGCTCCACCATCTCCGCCATTGTTGTTTGTAATAATATTTCCAGTTATCTCTGCTGAAGAGGCACGGGCATCAATTCCTGATCCCCAGTTATTGCAAATAAGATTGTTGAAGATGCTCAGATTGGACTGTTCACATAAAATACCTGTCGATTCATTATTAAATATGACGTTCTTTTGAATAATAGGATTCGAGTGATCAATAGCCATACCGCCTCCTCCCGGTTGACAATAATTATTTAAAAATTTATTGTTGAATATAATTGGATTGGAATTTGCACTATGAATTCCTCCTCCAGTTAATTCTGCCCTGTTATTCTTACAAGTAGAATTCCTGATTTTTATATCTGCATGTGTTAAATAGATTGCACCGCCACGTCTTGCATAGTTAGTTTCCAGGTAACATTGATCAACGATCATCCTGGAAAAATAACTGACATGAATTCCACCCCCGAAACTGTTAAATACATCTTCAGAATAATCATAGGCTTTAGCATACCGGATATGACACCATTTGAGCTCGGTTGTATCGTTATCGAGCATTTTGCCATCAAAACCATCAATCCGTATTCCAAACCACCCTCCGTTAGAAACAGTATCATTTGAGAATCCGGATGTATCAGCAACGGTAAAAACAATGGTGTCCTGTTCAGTACCATGGGCTATCAATGTCCCTTTCACCTCTATTTTAAAATATCCCATGAATTTCACTATTGTCCCGGGTGTGATGGTAAGTGTCTGATCATCAGCAATAACTAAATCACTCATCACTTTCACAGTATCTGCAATCCAGGTTGTATCCCTTTTGATTGTATCGGAAACAATAATTGTTGATATATGTTTTTCATATGAACCAATGTCAATCCGGCTATGCAAGAGTCTCAGATTACCATTCAAATCTGATGATGGAAGATCCTGTATCTCAGTATCTGGTGAGCCCGCATTAATACAGGGTGAATAATCATGGACAGTCCAGGTGGCGGATAATCCAGGATCTAATTCTCCTGCACTGTCGGAAGGTGATATAAACGCCGGGTCTTTTGAAAAGCTGTTCAGGTATATGCCGCGGTATTCTGCCCCTCCAATACCCAGTGTATCATCCTGAACAATACAGTAATTGAAATCAATTATATCAAATGTTGAAAACAGGTAGGCCTGATCACTTTCGAAATCTGCTTCATTTCCCTAGACAATACAGTTCAGTAATTTGGGATAGGATTCATGGATACAGTATATCCCGCCTCCCTTCCAGGCTTTGTTATGAACGATTGTATTGTTCGTAAGAATCGGTGAGGAATAGGAACATTCAACCCCGCCTCCCCTGTCACCACTGGAGTTATTGGCGATTAGGTTATTGAATATGGTTGGATTGGATAACATACAGCCAATGCCGCCACCATGAAATGCAAAATTATTGCTTATCAAATTGTTGATGATCTTTGCATTGCTGTTTTCATAGAGATAGATACCTCCTCCCCGGCCATGTCCGTCATTCCTGAAAGTATAATTATATGCCACCGTGTTCTCTTCAATAATTGGATTTGAACTAATGCAGGCAATCCCGGGACCAAATCTCGCAGTGTTGTATCTGATATCATTATTTTTAATGACTGGTTTCATCATGTTGCAGAATATACCGCCTCCGTGACTCTCCCACGACCATATTGACTGGTCCTCAGTTCGCAGACAGGAATTGTTGATGATGGAATTTTGGATGATTAGAGGATTGGATTCCACAGTACTTATGGCCCCTCCATTGACTGCCACATTATGTGTGAAATAGTTCCCTTTGATCATAATATCCGAATGCCTGTAGCAATGGATAGCACCGCCGAAATCATTACTTCTGCAATATCTGAATATCGAATTGGTGATCTTCAGTTTTGAAAATTCCATGATCTGAATTGCACCACCTCCTATTTCCGGAGTTGGGCCCCATTCAATGCGATCCTGTGTAGTATCCTTCGAATACTCCAGGATACAAAAAGAAATAACTGAACTATCGTTGTCATTCATTGCTCCATCTGCACCATAATCCGATGAACCATTATCAAAAATGATCCGGTTCCATCCTCCCAGCGGGGATTCCATATTTTTAAATCCAGTCGTATCTTTAATGGTGAAAATTATGGTATCACCGGTTGAACCCTCAGCTTTCAGACTTCCTTTTACCCGGAGTGAATAATATCCCTGGAATTCTACATACGTACCGGGAATAATGGTTAATGTTATATCATCCTGAACCGTAACATCCCCCGTTACTTTCACTGTATCAGCCGACCATGTAGTATCTGCAGCAATATCCCCGGATACTTCTATCATGGTAGACTGAGCTGATAAATCATAAACAGGGAATAAAGAGAATAAAACAGTCATAAAAACGTGTGATGAAATTTTATGAATTTTCATGGTAAGGAGGTATTGTAATTTTATAAGAAGCAATATAACGATGAAAATGATACTATCCTGAATTCCATAACAAATGCAAGGTTAAAAGAAGTAATCCAAAAGAACATTTTGATATAAAGATATCTATATTAGATTAGAATGTCAAGTAATTGTGGGATAAAGAGATATCCTCTGCCCCGGCAAGACAGTAATATCTCTCCTCACAAGTAATAATGATATGAGTCAGTAATTTATTGTCAAGCAACCTCACCCTCATTGATCTTCCTGGACCCGATAATATTCATCCTGATTGATCCATTGATAACTATTTGATTTTAAAATTGAAATAATGTAATTTTATCTTATCAAACCTGGTTATAGATTCCTGTATACATGACATTCTGGTCAGCAGAAATAAAAGAACTCGAAACATTGCACACCTCCATAAAAGGCAGGTATCCTGAATTGGAGAAGGAACTGGAACAGCTATTAAAGTTTGATGATGCAAATGTTATCCTTCTTTATTCGAGACGATGCCTGGAGGTTATCATTACCAACCTGTGTGAATGCGAACTGAAGAGGCCGCGCAAGACAGAACCACTCAAAGGGATCATTGATAAACTCCACCATGAAGAGAAGATACCTTCTCATATCATTGCTTCCATGCAAAACCTGAATACTCTGTCGACATTTGGTGACCATCCCAAAGAGTTTGATCCGGTACAAGTGCGACCTGCATTGATTAACCTAACAACAATTATCAAATGGTATCTGAAATATAAGGATGCCCAGGTTATTAGTAAACCAAAAGAAGAAGAAATAATAGATGAAACCAGAACTCATGATGATTCTGCCAAACAAACCCAAAAAACAAAGAAAAAGCTGATTTTATTGCTTTCCGGACTTGCATTGGTTATTGTGATTGTTATTGTGGCTCTTTTTGTATTCGATAAAATTGGTGAAGATAAACGAATTAAAGAACTGGAAAAATCTATTGCTGTGTTACCTTTTAAAAACTTTAGCGCAGATCCTGACCAGGAATACATGTGTATGGGATTAACAGATGAGATCATCAACCATCTTTATAAAATCAAATCCTTTGATAAAGTAAGTTCTTTAACCTCTGTATTAACATACAAAGAAACGGATAAAAAGATTCCACAGATTGCAGATGAATTGAAGGTGAATTACATTCTTGAAGGAACGTATAGAAAGATCGGGGAACAGCTCAGAGTATCAGCCCAGTTAATAGAAGCAAAAAGTGATAAGCACATATGGATACATGATTATGATCAACCTTATGAAGAGATAATATCTATACAGTCGGACATTGTACTGCAGATTGCAGATCACCTGAAGGCATTTTTAACTGATTCAGAACAGCAAAATATTCAAAAAATTCCCACTACCAACCAGGAGGCATATGAACTTGTGCAACGAGGTTGGTATATATGGCGTACAAAAGGTTATAATGTACTTGATCAATCACTTGATTTATGTTTACAAGCCATCGAATTAGATCCTGATTATGCAGAAGCATATGCCCTGGCAGGTAATTTTACTCTTTTAAAAGGTAGTTATGCAGGTGAAAATGAAATCCAACCTGTCGTATGGGATACCCAGGAATATTTAGAAAAAGCACTGGAATTGGATCCAGATGATGGTCTTGCCCATACAGTACTGGCTAAATTTAATGAATGGATCAGATGGGATTATATCAAGGCTGAAAAAGAATATTTAAAAGCTATTGAATTATTACCTAATAATCTGGAATATGTTAATACATATATTGAATTACTTATAAAGATGGATAAGCCTGGAGATGCGTTATTCTATCAAACAAAAATAAAAGATGAGTGGTATTCAATAAGAACTCTAATATTATCAGGAAATATCAAAGAAGCTTATAATTCTTTACAACCTTCTTCTGGATTAATAAGAGAGAGTGGAAATCGATGGGTGGGTTATCATTATTTATGGTTGGAAGAATATGATTCTGTAAAATATTACCTTGAATATGCTGTGCAATCTGAAGAACCGGAAATGTTAACACCAAGGTTTCAATCTTATCTGGCATTAGCATATAATAAAACAAATCATTATCAGCAAGCCCGGACGATTATCAATCAGCTAATTGAGATGAGTGATACAACATCAGCCGGGAGTCCGGATTTTTTTATCGGCTATTATTATAGCGGGATTGAAGAGGTGGATTCTGCTTTTTACTGGCTCGAAAAGGCATATCAAAACCGTAGCCCGGAAATGCCATGGCTGAAAGTGGATCCCGTGTTTAATACTCTGAAAGATGATGACCGGTACTGGGATTTGTATGAACGGACAGGTCATAAGGCGTATGATGAGTATATGGCTAACAGGAAAGATTAGCAGAAAATTTTCAGGATCATTTATTTGATAATATAAGTAATGAAACAGAATTTCAGGAGATTGTCAGTTTTATTGAAACCAAATATGAGAATACTCATGAAAAGGTCAGTAAGTGGCTGGAGGAGAATTTACCCGACTGAAGTCGGGCAAATGGTTCCTGGTTCAAAGTTCCTGGTTCCTGGTGGGTGTGGGATTGGGTAATTGGTAAATAGTTCCTGGTTGCCGGTCCCAAAAAACTGTATTTGCTTCAGACGGATTATTTTTTGTTTCTTGTTAATTGAAGGTAATCTTTATATCAGCTGCTTCTTTTAAATAAATCGGGCAGTGCTTTTTCAAGTCAGTGCAGAACGGTACTTACGGCATCACGAGCTTCAATTGCACCATTTTCAGAAGACATAAACCAATCATCAGGGTAGGGGATCTCCACTGCATAGGGCGTCAGGATAGCAGGTGAATCTTTCAGTTTCTCAGCTTCCTGATCAACGGGAAGGATTTTTTCAAGAATGTAGAACAGGTGATGTGTGCCGGGAAGTTCCCTGTTTTTACCGGTAAGGAAGGATTTCAGAAGTTACTCTGCTGCTTGCTGGCAATGAAAACAAACCGTATCATAGGGAACAACTTAAGATTCAGCTGTAGATACAAATGAGATAAACCATGAAAATCTTATTGATTTCACCAAAAAGGGACTATCACCTGTTTACCAACAGGGGTATTTTAATACCGCAGTTATCATTGTTAATAATTAAGGGTCTTACCCCCGCAAAACATGAGGTAAAAATAGTTGAAGAGGAACATATGCAATTAAACCTTGATGAGCAATGTGATATTGTCGGAATCAGTTGTATGACTTCGAATGCATATCGTGGATACAGGATAGCTGATGCATTTAGAGAGAGGAATAAAATAGTAGTTATGGGAGGTGTGCACCCATCAATACTACCTGAAGAGGCACTACAACATGCTGATGCTGTAGTGGTTGGAGAAGCAGAAGGAGTGTGGGAAACAATTCTGGAGGATATAGAAAGCAATAACCTGCAGCGGATATATAACGAGCCTGATCCGGATTTAAACCGGCATATACTTAAAGATTTTTCTATACTGCCTAAAAAAAGGTTTTATAATTTAGTACCGCTACAAACCAAACGAGGATGTCCTTATAATTGCGATTTTTGTTGTGTATCAAAACTTTTTGGTAAGAAAATCAAAGAGATACCAATCAATAATGTGGTGAAGGATATCAGGTTATCAGGCTCAAGGAATTTTATTTTCCTTGATGACAATATCATAGCCGACCGGGCGCATGCCAAGAACCTCTTCAAAACCCTGATCCCATTAAAAATAAAATGGGTCGGTCAATCATCCATTGCGATTGCACAGGAAGATGAAATATTAAAGTTGGCAAAAAAAAGTGGATGCAGGGCGTTGTTTATTGGTTTGGAAAGTGTAATGGATACCAGCATAAAAAAGTATAAAAAGCTAAGCAGCCCGGAAGAAATCAGGAATAATATCAGAAAAATATTGAAAATGGGTATTATTATACATGCTTCAATTATTTTCGGCTTTGATGAAGATACACAAAAAACATTTGATGAAACTTTGAATTTTTTAATAAGGAACCGTATAAGCATTGCGGCAATCAACGTATTAACACCTTATCCGGGTACTCAGGTATATAAAAAGTTCAGGAAGCAGGGAAAACTTTTACATGAAAATTGGGGATATTATGACCATCATACTGTGGTGTTTCAACCAAAGAATATGACGCCCCTGGAATTGCAAATTGGTAAAATTAATGTCAGGAATAACTTTAGCAGTATACCCAGTATAATTATGAGGTTTATCGGAAATTTGCGAATGCCGGTTCTGTATTTGATAACAAATCTTAAATACAGAAAATATGTTTTGAAAGACAGATTAATATTACAACAATTTAAATCAGGAATTCAACAAAATAGTATGGATGTTAAGAATTTGGATATTCTATTTGCAGCAAATAATAACACAACCAGGTTAGAATAGCGAGAAACTTTAGCCCGTTACAACAGAATCACACCATCAATCCGGTCCCGCACAATCTTGCCACCTTGCAACCATTAAATCCTGTGATCCTTCAAAATCTCACTCCCATCAGAATGACATCATCGATCTGTTCACGATCACCTTTCCATGAACAAAAATTCTCTTCAAGTAACATTTTTTGCATTCCCATTGGCATTTCATGAATTTCCAGAAGATATTTTTTCAGCCCTCCATATTTAAATTTTTTCCCATCCGGTCCTCCGAACTGATCTGCATATCCATCTGAAAAAAGATAGATAATATCACCTTTTTTAATTTGGAATGTATGCAATCGAAAAGGACCAGAAATATTTTCCTCGTAGCCAATTGACATCCTGTCGGCTTTAAACTCCTCAAATACTCCATTCCGGATATGGTATAACGGATTATTTGCTCCGGCATATTCCAGCCGGCTGGTTTTCTTATCATATTGACAAAGAGCGATATCCATACCCTCTTTTTGTTCTTTTACCTTTCCGGTTTGTTTCAGGGCCTTGATTAGTTCCTTCCTCAGATTGTTCAGTATTTCATTTGACGACAAAACATTTCGCTGATTTACGATATCATCCAGGAAAGTGATCCCCAACAAGCTCATGAATGCACCGGGTACTCCATGACCTGTACAATCGGCAATACAAAATATGATTTTTTGTTTCACCTGTGATACCCAGTAAAAATCACCGCTGACAATATCCCTGGGTTTAAACAGTACAAAATATTCCGGCATCAATTCATCCATTAATTTTTGTTCCGGAAGAATGGCAGTTTGTATTTTTTCGGCATAGTGTATACTTTCTGTTATATTTCTGTGCTGAATATCTAATTCTTGATAAGATTTGGAGAGTTTTTCACTTGTTTCTTTTTGTTTGTTATAAAGCTTTTTATTGAGTGTTATGTAATAGAATATAATCAACCCGACAATCAGGAAGAGTCCAAGGCAATTTATGAATTTTATCATTTTTAAGGCATTTTCAGGAAGTTGATAACTTATAAACTGGCCTGTATCAAACCAGGAAATAGCCAGAAACAGGATAAATGCGATCAGAGAATTGGTGGGGAAGGAAATTCTTATGTTTTTAAACAGAATACCAATGGGTATCAGACAGAATAATATAACAGGAAATCCTGTATCCTGACCCAGCAGGAGTGAAGCTAAGACCTGATGAATAGCGACCTCTGCTGATGTAATAATCGGTGGAACCTTTAGAACTCCTTTATAGCATAAAGCAAGTGCAATGATAAAAACCGGCACACTGATTATCAGGTTAAACCAGAAGAGTATATCTATATCGAAAATTGCAAAATAAATAAGGTATATTAAGTGCCATGTAACTCCCAGTGCAGATCCGATTATCTGGGTGTCCTGCAAATAACTATATTCCTCTTGAACCTTTTTTTTTAACAGAAGTGCCATAGTGGCTCAGTCTTATGTTCAGTGATTATGAGTTTAATAAGCTTCTTCAGATAAATCCGGACTTTTTCAGAAAAAATAAGGTGTGAATTCAAATAAAAATACATAAAATAGATTGATTTTAGACAAGCAAATAAAAATAAAGGTTGCTGCTTACTTTTGTATTATGGGCCCGTGGTTCAATCAATTTATTCCAGACTTAATAAATTAAGCTTATGAAAGTCAGCGGTTTTGGCATACATGCAAAAACCGGACACACTGCGCACCTCATTCCGCAGACAACTGAGCATATGATTCCGGAAATGACTGAGCACCTGAAACCGGAACTTAGACATCACATTATCAGCTCAATTTAAATCGGACAATGGGATTCAACTATAGAGGAATTTGCACTTTCGCATCCTTATGAAAGAAGTTTTCAATGGGATTTTCCTTCAAATAAAAATCTGCCCGAGCGCTCGGGGGGATTGGCTTGGGTTTGAGGAGAAAGCCAGTTGCAAGGCTATCACGATTAATGGATGCATGGGGACAATCATGCTGCTGGCTGAAACATCTGCCTGCCTGACACTGAGCCTGTTAAATGATGCCGGGTACCTGGCATTCTGTGAATCGGATTTAGTGGTCATACCTGCCATGGTTCTTCTGGCTAATATATCAGGCCGGCCGGTTTTCCTGGATGATCCGACCTATCCGCATGATGGCCACATCATCCTGACCCACTGCACTGCACCCAGGAGAATGGATGGCAGGAACAGGGAACCGGCCCGGATTCTGATCCACTTCGAATCCGATTACGGTGCTGCTCCTAAAGTGGAAATGTATAAGGGACAAATACTTAAAAATATCATCCCGGATTTTCAGGTAAGCCACTACCTTGGCCTGAAAAGTACCATCGTGGATCATCCATTCATGGATATCTGCCGGTCTCAAATCGATATAAGTTTTAACACGGATAGTCATTTGCCGGCAAAGCGCATGCAAGGATTCCACTGGATGACCGGTTACGGGGATTATTTGAAGGAGACGGGGTATGCCCTGAAACGGATCGGGATTGATTAGTAGAAGATTTGACAGAAATTGTCACACGGAATAATTTATTCATCAAATTAATTTCGGTTACATATTCAGATTGTTTATCTTACATCAACAATGATTCTGACATCCGGAATTCAGGACATCAGGGATTCATTTTACATTCAAATCAGTTTTGACTGGTTCCGGTTAGCCTTTGCTTGGCAGTAAGGGATTTTCAGGATGAATTTCATCATTCGTTCAAACCGATAACTAAACTTTACTGCCATGAAAACCACATGCGTAAAAGCATTTTTGCTTTGTCTTTCCTTATCTTTTCTTCTTATCTCTCTTGTCCCGAATAAATTCTATGCCCAGACCTGCATCACCGACGATGCAGATATGATGAATCCGTGGCCGGTGATTGTAAATGATGGTAATGCATCCAATTATGTTAAGATCACCAAGTCAGGGGGCAGCAACGATGCCAGGGATTGGCTTAAAGCTCATTTTTCTGTGGATGTCTGGATAAATTGTAATTATGATTGGTTTCAACCGGGAACTAACCTTTATTCTTCGGTTATATGGAAATCATCAGATTTCATTGTTGAGAAAAAAAATATTCACCTGTATCTTTTTAAATTAAGTGATTTGTTGTTACTCATCGTGGGGGATAATCTGGCTGAAGGCGGCTTTGATGATGTTTCATACGTAATTGAAGAAGATGAGTACTATAATGATTGGGCGTATAAGTGGCAACACCTGACAGTCACCCATGATGGTAATGAGATCAAACTTTATATCAATGGGACTCAGCCTTCGGGAGGATCTGCGTCTGACTGGAATTTACAAAGTCTGGTCTCAACCTACCTGATAATTGGAAGTACTGGAATTCCAAATACTGGCTTCAGGGGCAGTATCAGCGGATTCAGGTTATGGACAACAGACCTGTCCGAAGATCAAATAAAATATATCAAAGACAAATCATTTTTCGATGAAACCTCCTTTGACGATACTCATTCAGGTTTATATGAAAAGTTGGTAGTCAACATGGTAACCACGGAAGATGATTTTCTGACAATCAATGGAGGTCATGAAGATGCGGTTAACGGCTGGGTTACACTGACTGAATATGGAACCGGTCTGTCGAGGTCTGAAGACCTTTTTCATCCCCAAGGACCTTTTCCACCAGGAGAACTTTCGGTTGTACGTGAATGTAATTCCATTGAATTAAACTGGCGTGATTTTTCAAAGGAATCCACCGGTTACGGAGCGACACACGAAGTATGGCGCAATCGTGATTCGGATTCTGCTACCCTTCTCTGTACAACAAATGATACTTTCTATGTTGATTCTGATGAATTGGAACCCGGTACATCTTACACTTATACAATTAAGAGTAAGTGGTTACAACCAGAATGGTGGGTTTTATTTCCAAGAACAATGTATTATTCTCATGATCCCATTGAAATTACTTCTACAATCAAAACACTTCCCATACCAGAGGATTTCAGCCTGACAGATGATCAGTGCGATGGAACCATCGAATTGAGCTGGCAACCAGTGACTTCAGCGTCAGGATATGCAATCCGGTACAAGGTGGATGGTGGTGACTGGAACCCGTTAGTTGAGCCTTCAACAACCTCATACACCCACACAGTAGATCCGGCGGAACAGGGCCGAATCC
>LJUQ01000132.1 GCA_001304505.1 Bacteroides sp. SM23_62_1 | reverse complement strand
GGTATATTTCATCGAATCCATTATCGCCGCCAAACAGCAATATTTTGTTATTATATAAAAGGGTTATATGGCCAAAGGTCGCTTCCGGGATATCTGCCATTTCTTCCCATGTGTTTGATACGGGATCATAGGCTGCCACTTTAGTTGAATTTGACGGTTCCAGGCCTCCGAAAACATATATTTTATCAATATAAACACAGCAGGATGTAAAGTACCTTTTCCCGGTACTGTCGGACATTGTCTGCCATGTATTTGATGCCGGATTATAAACCCAGGTTTTGGTAGGGATTGTGGCATAAATATCACCTCCTCCAAAGAAATAGACCTCATTGTTATAGACGCAGGAGGTGTGATTCCACCGTTTTCCGGGCATGGTGCTTTTGAAGGTCCAGGTATCTTCTTTCGGATCATATTCCTCCACAGTGTTTTCATCTTCACCACCAAAAGCATAGATCTTACCGTTTACAGCATGGTAGGTTGCCCCGTATCTGCTAACCTGCATGTTTGCCAGGACAGTCCATTTCTTAAGTGCTATGTCATACGCCTCTGTTGATGCATACCGGGAGGCCTCATCCGTTCCGCCCACTCCTCCTATAACATAAATCCTGCCATTCAGGAGACATGATCCTGCCATGCTTCTTGCCGTTGGCATATCTTCCAGCTTCATCCAGGGGCTCTGGGAAAAGGTTTTAAAGATCCATCCTGAAACGATCAGCAGAAGTAACACCATCCATGTTTTCGGGATTAAGGGACTACGTTTCATATCAAAAGTTTTTACCAGATTTGATGAAATATTTTAACATAATCTTTAAAATTCCGACCTGTTTAATCATGTTGGAATTATTCTTATAACAGCTGAGGATTAAAACACACGTAAAAAAATCTGGGATAACTATACGGATTAACTGCCGGCAGACAGAGGGGTGTTCAGATGAATCCCCGGATTATTATTAACGCATTGTGCTATTAAAATATGTATGTTATTGAATTTTAAATTTTTATATTAGGCCGCGCCGCAGGCGCGGCCTAATATAAATCTGATTATCAATATTATCATCTTTAACAGCACAACGCGTTATTATTAATCATTGACTTGTGTTTTAATTCTTTGTAGTTTTATAATAATATTTGATTTTCCATTTTCTTTCATTCCATTCAGCGATGAAAGATGGACCGCTTAACCAAAAAAACTTTTAGAAGGCTTTTCCTGGATTACTTCCGGCCTCTAACGGTATATGCGCTGCAGTATGTAAAAGACAGGGATGTTTCGGAGGATATTGTGCAGGATGTCTTTTTATACCTTTATGAAAAAAGGGAATCATTTCAGGTTCATGATCAGGGAAGCAATTATCTGTATAAACTGGTGCGTTTCCGTTGTTTAAATTACCTTGAACATAAAAGAATAAGGATTGAAAACAATCCTGAGATTTACCATTCGATGAATTCAGATCCGGATGATCCCCTGGAAATGGTCGAACTTATTGAATTTGAATCCAGGTACCTGCAGGCGCTCGAAAGATTGTCTCCAAAATGCAGACTGGTTTTTGAGATGAGCAGGATGGAAGGAAAGAGTAACCGGGAAATTGCAGATGAATTAAAGTTGTCGAAACGAACGGTAGAAAGCCATATAAGCCTGGCGCTTAAAATATTGAGAAAGAAATTAAAAAGATACTTGTAATCAGTATTACGTTAATTCTGTTAATGTATTTTTTCTTACGTGTGTTTTTATTTACAACTGTTAATTAATAAATAACATGTTGTGCGATTAAATAATGCATGTTGTTGAATGTTATATTTTTATATCAGGCCACGCCAGCGGCGTGGCCTGATATAAATCTGATTATCAATATTATCGTCTTTATAGAACAACACGTTAATAAATAATCGTGAAATATATTTTTCATCATTGAGATAACAAGAATGCCATGACACACAGACAGGACCTGGATAAGGATTTATTACGATTCATCGACGGAAAGCAAATGGCTGCTGCTGAAAAAGCCTGGATAGAACAATGGATCTCGGATAGCAGGGAGAATAAGGAATATTTTGAGGAAATAAAAAAAATATGTGGAGAAAAGAAATTCCTGAAAGATTTAGAGAAAATTGATGTGGATAAGAATTGGACGCGATTCCAAAAATCCGTCGAATGGTCCATTGATAAGCCAAGAGTTTACTCTATAGTTCAAAAACACAGGCTGGTTCTATCCAGGATTGCTGCTGCGATTCTAATATTAATTGTTGCAACATCAGTTATTTATTTTGCAAGACATGTTGCCGGAAATCAAATAATACAGGTAAGTTCAGTGGATAACAATACTGAACTTATACTTTCCGATGGGAGTTCAATCATACTTAAAAAAGGTTCGATACTCAATTACCCTGAAAAACTCAGTCGCAAGAAACGGGCAATATCACTTTCAGGGGAGGCTTTTTTCGAAGTAGCCGGAATGGATGCCAATCCGTTTTGTGTATACACCGGAGATCTCACCGTGAAGGTACTGGGCACATCCTTCAACATAAAAGAAGAAGCGGAAGGGAAAATAACAGTCAGCGTACTTCAGGGAAAGGTTTTATTTTACAGAACCGGTGATATTGAAAATGCTTTGCAGCTCGGATCGGGTCAGCAGGGTATATTCGACAGCAGCACCGGAACATTTGAGCAATACAGCATTCAATCGGAAAATTTTCTTTACTGGAAAACAGGCAAGCTTACTTATCAACACGAATCCCTGTCCGTTGTATTCGGGGAACTGGAAGACTGCTACAATACGCAATTTATTATAGGGGATCAGGAGATTCTCCGGAACAGACTGACCACTTCCTTTGACGGCCAACAGATGGAGGATATATTGAACGAGCTGGCCATTTTGTTTGATCTGCAATTTACTTCTCAAGGTGATACTATATATGTGAGAAGAAAACATCAATGAAAAATTGGTTCATTTTATTGTTCCTTTTAGCATGTCCGGGATTCGTCTTCACACAATCAGCCATCTTAGACAAAAAAGTACGAATTGAAACCAGGGAAGGGCCCGTAGGTTCCATCCTGGATGAAATAAGTAAACAGGGAGGATTTATTTTCAGTTACGGTCAGGATATACCTCATAATGATTATGTTAAACTCGCTTTCTCGAAACAGACTGTCCGGCAGTTTTTGAACGAAATATTTCAGGGGGAAATCTATTGCGTGGAATACGGGAATAAGTTATTGATCAGGCAAAAACCAGAACTGTCTGAAGTATATTCCGTTCGCGGGAAGGTGGTTGATTCTGAAACAAAAGAACCACTGACCGGAGTAACTGTTTTCATCCCGGGATCTGACCCGGTGATCGGTTCGGTAAGTGATCGGGAAGGTAATTTCCAGATTAATGTGCCAACCGGCCTTGATGTCATACAATTTTCCTGTATTGGTTATGAAACCAGTACATTTATTCCGGATCAAACCACTCATGCAGATATTGAACTTCATCCTAAAAACCAGGAACTGGAAGAAGTGGTGATCGAATATTATCAGAAACCTTTCGACGAAGCTTCAAATCTGGCGATAAGTTATATATCAGCTGAGAAACTGGAGACAATGCCGGTTCCTTCCATTGAAAATGCACTCCAGGGGAATTCCCCGGGAGTACATGTTGTCAGGAATTCGGGAATGCCCGGATCAAGTTTGCAGGTGACGATCCGGGGAAACCATTCGCTGATTAATTCTGACCCTGTCTACTACCTCGATGGCATTCCCATACAACAGACCTCGTTAAGGGCCATTTCTCCGCACGATATTGAAAGCATTGAGATACTTAAAGATGCGTCAAGTACAACCGAATATGGGGCCATCGGTGGCAATGGTGTTGTTTTATTGAATTCCAGGAGGGGAGGAGGGGATAAAATCACTGCTTCATTTGATTATTATATAGGACAGCAACGGGCCTGGAAGACTCCGGATTTAATGAATACTTCTGAATTCCTTGATTATTATCAGCTTGTGAAACCATCGGATACAAGGTTCGACGGGCTGGATAGTCTTTATCATACCGACTGGATGGAACTTATTTTCCATCATGCAGGCACCGAGGAAGGCCATTTTTCAATTAGCGGAGGAACCAGAAATTCTGATATCTATTTTAGCTCGGGTTATTTCAAACAATCAGCCATAATAAAGGAAATGGAGTTTAAACGGTATTCCTTCAAAACCGGATTCAACCACAGGATCAAAAAGAGACTACGAATCGGCCATGACCTGGCCTTTTCTCATTTAAACTATAAAGGTCTTAAAGAGGGCTGTTTCCTGAACGATTTCAGAAATCCTATCCTGGCCTCCATGTGTATGCTTCCCCTTGTCCCTCCCGGCGATTCGGGTTCTATATTCATTTCCGACCAGGCAAGGATGATTAATCCATATGATGATACTGAACTGGCAAATAATTCAAGAAAGAATTACCTGTTTTTTGGAAATATTTTATCGGACTTTCTCATTATACCTGATGTCAGGTTTGAAACGCAACTGGGATTTGAAATCAATTACCAGGATAATGTCAGCTTCAACAAATCCGTACCTGCTATCATAGTTTCTTCAAATGAACCGGTTTATATCCTCTCGAACGAATACGATATTGCTGATCTTTCTTTTCACTGGCAAAACTCGGTAAAGTATTCGACAGATTTCCTGAAAGACCATACCATCAATGCCATGCTGGGATTTGAATTCGGTCAGTGTAACAACGAATGGATCCCGGTCCGGCAGAGAATGTATGACAGAGATATGATAGAAATAGAAGATCCCGCCGGAACAGGGAATACAGCATATACAGAAAAGCGATCAGCAACAGATTTCACTTATAATGCATTTTCAGGATCAATCCGGTATGCTTTCAGGGGGAAATATTATTTAGATATGGTGCTGAGAAGAGATGCAATAGGTTTTTACGCAGATAATGAGCTGATCAGGTTATCGGGAATATACCCTTCCTTATCACTCGGATGGATCTTCCTGAAGGAATATCAATTATCCCCGGGGGGATTGCTTCATTACGGGAAAATAAGGTTAGGATGGGGGAAAGCCGGTAATAGTCCCAGGTTGAATTATTCCTATTATGCCGGAATGATGCAAAATATGGAATATGTTTATGCTTTTAATTCCAGCAGAGCAATAACAAACTCCGCCTATCAGAGACAAACCTATGAAAAATTCTACTGGGAGGATATGGATGCTTACAATCTTGGGCTCGATCTTGGTTTATTTAGAAACAGCCTTTTTATTTCCCTGAATTATTTCAGAAATCATCTTAACATGGGAAATAAATATAAAGCGGATAATCCATTGCCATTCATTGGAATATTGAATCACAGAAAGTCATACGGGATTCATTATCTTCCGGTTGCTGAAATAAGCAACAGGGGATTCGAATGTGATTTAAATTATAAGAAAAGCAGCCGGAATCTGACCTGGGAATTTAATCTTAACCTTACGCATCTCAAAAATAATATAATTGATATCGAGGAAAATGCTCTTTCTCATTTGTACATCGGTAGCACCGATCCAATTTCAGTCAATATACCCGGGGAATCTGCAGGTTCATTTTTTGGATATAAGATACAATACCTTTTTGATGAGGGAGATTGCCCGGATGGCAGTTCAATAGTTACCAACCAGCCATACATCATGGATGAATACGGTGTCATAAATTACAGTCAGCCCGGGGCACAGGCAGGCGATTACAGGTTTGCTGATGTAAATGATGACGGCATCATCGATAAAATGGATAAAACCATTATTGGAAATTCATTTCCGGACTTCACTTTTGGCGTATACAGTTACCTTCAGTTCCTGGGATTTGATTTATCTATTTTTTTCCAGGGCATTTATGGAAATGATATTTTCAATGCCACAAAATTATGGCTATACAATCCGTATGGCTTATCGAACTGGACGCCGGATATCACGAATAGTTACAGATCTCCTGAATTAAGCACTTCAGGTGAGGTTCTGGATGAAGGTTTTACCAGTACTTCCTTACACCGGTTTGATTACTATGCTGTAAATAAAAATTTGAGGGTTTCAGATTTTTATATCGAAGACGGATCCTATATCAGGTTAAAAAATATTCAACTGGGTTACACCCTGAAACCTGAAATCACAAAAAAGGCGCGTATTAACAGATTCAGGATATTTATTTGTTCCCAGAATCTTTTAACATTCACAAACTATTCCGGATTGGATCCTGAGGTTGGCGGCTGGGGAATTGATTGCGGCATTTATCCACAACCAAGGACTTACCTTGCCGGAGTAAACCTGGAATTTTAATCTGCTCTCCAGGGATCGTTTGTTCATTCTCACCCTATGCATTATTAGCGTCAGCAGATAAATCGGAACTTTTTTAGGTTAACAGTAAGTGTGATATACATAAACCTTTCATTTTTTATCAAAATAATCCTCCGATTTTTACTTCAAAAGGATCATCTTCCAATCATTAGCTTAATCATGGTTTATATATATTGGAAAAAAGTAGTATGGTGCGGGGTGAAATCCTACAAAAAAAATTTCCTTCTCTATCCTTCTCCAACAAAAAGAGGGTATCTAAATGGGCATCCTCCTGCTTTAACAGTATAAGAATATTTATCATTCCCTGATAAAAGTAGTGCTATAGCTTTGTTCACCGATGATAGTGCGGATGTGATATATACCGTGTTTGAGGCTGTACTTGTTAGTATTAAAGGTTTCTGAATAGTTTCCGGCCTTCTTGTATTGGTCTGTCAGGGTGGCGACCTTAGTGCCTTTATTGTCGTAAAGTTCAATGAAAACCTCTGAATCTTCATTGACTGAATATTCCAACGTAAACCGCTTGTTGGCAGGATTCGGATAGATCCTGACTGGGTCCTGTAAAGGCTCCGGTATACTTTCCTCAACAATATCCTGTTCAGGTTCCTGTATATTTTGATTAAGTTCCTCAATCTGTTCAGGCACCCTGTACAAAGACCTGTAGCTATATTTACCCTCATTATAGGATGAGTTTCCTATGCCAATAATCATAGCCAGCGGAAAGCGTTCGCTGCTGCTGTACCACCTGTAAGATACTATATCATTAGTCTCTATGCTGTTCTCCATTATCACTTCATAGGAATGGGTAAAAACCACCCTGAGGATATTATTGATTTCTTTTCCCCCCGGAAGAATCAGTTTGCCATATCCGTCGGCTTTGACATTGTAGGTGCCTGCCAGAGGTGCCTCCCTGTCAGGAAAATAATATGTCCCTTCATAAATCCCGGAGAATTCATCACCATAGGTAAACGGGTATTTCATATTTGTTAAGGGGCGGCTGAATTTCATAACTACCCTCCCGCACTGGTTTATCACACCCCAGGCCGACTGGGCTTCTTCATCCGTGAAATAAAAGAAAAGGTTTCCCTCTTCGTTCAATACGACATTGGCTTCAGGAAAATTCAGCTGCTTATAAGCTTCACTGACTGGAGCCACGAAGCTTTGGAAATCTTTGTCACTTCCCATGCCACTCAGGTCCCAGACCTGGTTTTCCCCTGCCCTGCCCGGATCCGAAAAATTACTCATTTTCATTTCGTTAGCCTGGTCCGGAGCAAGACCATGGGTTTTAAGGGTCAGTACCACCGGCTGGGCAAAGAGACAGCTTCCCACCGCGAGGATAGATACCAGGGTATAAAGCCTTTTCATAAAGGATGTTTGTATTAAGTACAACCGGCAATGCAATATAGATTTTATTCTTTATTGTTAAAAAACTTATGTTGAAATCTTTGGGAAATTGCTAATAATGAGCAGCATCAGCCGGAATATTTTTATCACCCATTCCAATGGTTAAATGTTTTTAAGAGTATCATTCACAAAACTTCCGGAATATTAAAATAACGTAAGTTCGATATAAGTTATTTAACAACTAATTGATTTGTAAACTTATACATGTTTATGAAACAATGAAAGATTGGAATGTTGGAATATTGAATTCTAATAATACACTATATCAATATATTTCATTAATTCATTTTTCCATTATTCCGTTTTTCCATTTACTTTTCCTCTGTAAAAAGTTTAAATTTGTTTAAGGCAACTAACAAATTTAAACTTTACAGCATGGAACTCCCATGAACTTTCCTGCAGGCAGGTTTCATGTGTCTTTGAGTAGTTTATCATGAAAAAACTTCATGTTTGTTTATTTATTAAAATTATTCATATTCAGTACCTCAACATTAATCCCTATTTCGATTTGACATTAAAATAATAAAAAATGAAGCCAATAATTTTACTCGTTCATATTCTTTGTTTGTTGAACATTTTGCTTCATGCCCAGGAACCACAGGTATATAAGCCCTTTGACCAGACCGATGCTGATGGAAAAATCATTAAAGGACGTTCAGGCACGCATCACTGGCAGCCATACATGAAAGATGCGGATTTAAGCGATTACCACCATGCCCCTTGGGAGTCTGTCGAAAGATTTAAAGACTTTAAATATGGGATCAGGATACATTGGGGCATCTATTCCATTCTGCATGGGAGGGAATCATGGATTCTTTTAAAAGATAACAATAATGGCCCGACTTACCTGGCTTTCCAGGGTTTATACCATGATTTGTATAAAGCATGGTTTCCCAAAACTTTCGATGCGGATCAATGGACAGACATGATGGTTGACAATGGCTTTAAATTCTTTGTTTTTACCACTAAACACCATGATGGTTTTTCGATGTACAATACGAAAACTATAGTTAAAAACAGCATATGTTTTTTTGGAAAAGACTCCGGTACGGTCAAGCCATACAATAAGCATTACAGCATAATGGAAACGCCATTCGCACGGGATGTTACCGCGGAATTGATTGAATCTGCACGGCAAAAAGGATTAGGAATAGGGTTATATTTTTCACATCCCGATTGGTTCGATGCCAATTTTAGATTTGACCAGTGGAATCCCAACCGTGATACTTTATTTTCCCCCGGGCAAAATCCGGAGTCATGGAATAATTTCAAAACAAGGCATAAGGAACAAATCAGAGAATTATTAACCAATTATGGTGATATTGATATGCTTTCATTCGATATGTGGTTGCCTGAGTTCGCATGGCCTCACATGCAGGATGTCGCACGCATGGCAAGGGAACTGCAAGCTGGTTGTATGCTTCGCTGGCGCGGTATTGGAAATTATGGCGATTACCATACCCCCGAAAACTATATCCCGGGGGACGAAAGCCAGGGAACCATGGCCTGGCAGGTTATCCATACACTCAGTACCAGGAATATTTTCTCGTATGAGCCTGAGCCTTCCTGTATCAGGGGAGGTGATTGGATTGTTTCAAAACTGATTGACATTGTTTCAAAAGGAGGAAACCTGATGGTAGGCGTTGGACCGGATTTATCAGGCGCATGGCACCCCAAGGTCCTGGAATCATTGTCGTATGCAGGCGATTGGCTGAGAATTAACGGGGAAGCTATTTATAAAACACGTCCGTGTAAAATAACTCGTGAAGGGAATGTTTATTATACAAGAAATAAAGACAATACCATAACCTATGCAATCATCGAAGGCTGGCCGGGAGAATCGTTATATGTTAATCATGTCAGGCCCAAACGCAGTTCAGATGTCTGTTTGCTGGGATATGATCAACCATTGACCTGGGAAAAAACCGGGAAAGGAATAGTAATAAAACTTCCGGAAGAAATGAAAAATGAAGAGAACAGGCCCTGCAAACAGGCATTTGCTTTTAAAATTTTCAGTCCCCAGCAATGAAATTTTCCTGATAATTTCATAATGCTATTTGTTAAAAAAAAGAAGTAAAAATGAAAAATCCAAAATCAATATGGAGCTTATTGCCTTTACTTTTATTAGCAGTTTTTTTATATGTGTTTGTTCCCCAAACGATTGCATCGGAAAAGATCGGCCGGCCTGTCAGGATTGTCAGCCTCTGCTTTCGAAATGAAGGGTTAGGCAGAATTGCTGAAATTATCGATGAAGAAGGAGCCAAAGGTACTGATATAATTGTTTTACCTGAAACATGGAGGGGGCAGTTACTACCAGAAACGCTTGAAGGAGAAACAATAACTGTATTATCCGAACTGGCTAAAAAACACAAGACATATATCCTTTCACCGATCGACCGGACGGATGGCAAATTGCGTTATAACAGCGCGGTGTTGATTAACAGGGAAGGCAGGGTGGTTTATGTTTATGATAAAATTTATCCTTATTGGAACGAATTTGATCTGGAACCACCTGTCACCCCCGGGACAATGGGAGAGGGGGTTTATGACACAGATTTTGGAAGGATAGGCATAGCAATTTGTTTCGATGCAAACTTCCCCGAAATATGGCAAGCCCTGAGAGAAAAGGGCGCTGAAGTGATTTTCTGGCCAAGTGCCTACTCCGCGGGTTCACAATTGCAGGCATATGCATTGTTGCATCACTATTACATCGTTACCAGCACGTACTCTAAAGATTGCCAGGTATATGACATCACCGGTCAAAGGATTCTTGATGAAAAAAGCGATGAAATAACAACTGCAAGGATAACACTTGATCTTGATCGGGGGATTTATCATGAAAACTTCAATATGGGCAAGCTGGATAAACTGTTAAAGATGCACGGTATGGAAGTCGAAAAAGAATTGAATATGCCCCGGGAAGAATGGTTTGTGTTGAGGGCAAAAAAACCGGGGGTGTCAGCCCGGTGTTTGGCTAAAGAATTTGAAATGGAAGAACTTACAGATTATCAGGATCGTAGCAGAAGAGAAATTAACCGGAAACGGAATGCTGGTTTTTCAAAATAACTATACCCCCTGAATAGGAATGTTCAAAGTATTAAGCATGATGGTTGTGTAAACAAGCCTGTCATTTTAGATGAGAAGAAATATATTTAAACAGTTGTGGCTCCTTTTACTTTCAATAGGCCCTGGCATATTTTGTATAGGATATACCATCGGGACAGGCAGTGTAACCTCGATGATTAAGTCGGGGAGTCAATACGGATTACAACTGTTATGGGTACTTTTTTTAAGTGCTTTTTTTGCCTGGGTATTAATGGAATCCTTTGGTCGTTTTGCAGCTGTTACAGGGAATACAGCTATAAATAGCTTTAAGATCCAGTTGAAATGGGGTAAGCTATGGGCTGTTATGGCAATCGTCGGCGTAGTAATGGGACAATGGAGTGCCCTTTCAGGCATTCTAGGTCTGACAAGTAATGCAATTTATGAAGTTGTGCGACTTTTTTTCCCCGGATTAAACGAAAGTAATTACTGGGCAGTGTTAGGAATTGCTGTCACGATTATTATCATCATGTATGCTTTTCTATTAGTGGGTAAATACTCATTTTTTGAAAAAGTACTTGTCGTATTTGTTACAATAATGGGGATTTCTTTTATACTGTCTATGTTTATGGTACTCCCGCCCCCGGCTGAAATTGCACGGGGTTTTATTCCAGGGATACCTCCGGGAGGAAATTTAATGGTTGCTGCTTTTGTCGGCACAACCATGGCGGCTCCTACATTTGTTGTCAGACCTTTGATTGTTAAAGAAAAAGGATGGGATAAATATCATTTAAAAGAACAAAGGAAGGATGCGTTGATTTCTGCAATATTTTTATTCATAATCAGTGCAACAATCATGGTTGCAGCAACAGGGGCCTTGTTCCATCATGGCAGGACGGTAACCAAAGTATTGGATATGGTCTATGCCCTGGAACCTGTTGCCGGCAAATTTGCGGTAGCCATATTTATGTTCGGGGCCATGAGCGCCGGGCTTTCATCCATATTTCCGATTTTAATGGTACTACCTTTGTTGATAAGCGATTACAGGCAGGGTAAAATGGATACTCAAACGTCAACATTTAAATTATTGACCGCAGCAGCATGTCTTGTTGGACTGATTGTGCCTATACTTGGGACAAATCCGGTTATGGCCCAGATAGCAACACAGGTTGCCAATGTATTTATTTTACCGGTGGTAATAGGGGGAATAATTGTCCTGATGAATAAAAAATCATTAATGGGGATATATAAAGCCAACCTGTATCTGAATATTGCCCTTGTTACTGCATTTGTTTTTTCTCTGGTTATTTCCTATACCGGTATACTGGGTATTTATGATTATATACTGAACCTGTAGACAGCTGAAAAGATATACTGAAAGAAATTTACCCGACTGAAGCCGGGCAAATTGGTTATCGGTTCTCAGTTTTCGGTTCTCGGTGGGTATGGGTGATGGTTTTGGGTGTGAAGAGTATGTTCTGCCGGTTGTTAACTGGCAGCAGTTTCATATGGTGGATGTAATCGTAAATCCGGTTGCTAAGGGGGATAGTTATTTAAAAAACAGTGTTGCTATTTC
>LJUQ01000131.1 GCA_001304505.1 Bacteroides sp. SM23_62_1 | reverse complement strand
CTCTTTTCCTGATCGTCTGTAGTCCGAGCAGGGCATCGTTGATCATATAGTCATTTAACTCGGACACTTTTCTTACCCTGCCTTCAGGCTGAAAAATATCGATTAGGTTGGATGTCAGCAGATTGATAGGACTTACCGAATTCATGATCTCATGGTTGAAGATCCGTATCAGTTTTTCCCAGGCATCAATTTCCTTCTGGTCCATTTGCTCCTCAATATTCTGGAAAGTGACCAGTTTCAGGCTGGCATCCTCCTGCCTGATCTCCTGCATAAATGCCAGAACCTGGTTTATACCGGGTGGATCAAATTCGCCAGTCTGCACTCTGCTGAATCGAATCAAATCTTGTCTGCCGGGCTTCATTTTGAATAATTTTTCCGCTAATCCTTCTTCAAGCATCTCAAGTTTATTGATATGACTGATTGAATCCAACCTGAACATATCAAGGAATGATCTGTTTACAAGTTTTACCAGTCCTGTTTCATCAAAGACAAGGACACCGACCCCAACCTGCTCAAAAATTGTCCTGAACAGCTGATGCTCCGATTCCTTTTCCATCCTGACTTTCTCGAATGCCCTGGTGATCATATTGAAGTCTGAGTAAAGGTCGTGGAATGAACGGTTGGTGTCTTTTTCATCAAAAAAAATACCAGTATCATCGAATCGAAATGTGTTTAAAAAACGTGTAACCTCGCGGTTGGTTCTGTTCAGATAACGGATCAGTACAATGATCTGTACAATCCAGATGATAGCAAGACTGGTACTGGTAACCAGCATATATTCCCGGTGCACAGACCATGCAACAGCAAATGCTACTAATGCCAGCAGAACAGCCTGCAGGATCAGGCCGGCTTTAAATTTACTGAAGACCATATTTTTTCATTTTATCATATAATGTTGAGCGATTGATACCAAGCTTTTTCGCGGTAAGGCTGATATTTTCATTGCACCGGGAAAGGGCAAGTGAAATAATCCGTTTTTCATTCTCTTCCAGGTTCAGGATTTCGGATTCTTCCCTGGCAGGTGATTTTGTATAAAATATTATATCAGAAGGAGTTAATGTGCTACCGTCTGTAAGAATGACGGCTTTTTCAATTGTATGCCTTAATTCCCGAATATTTCCGAACCAGTTATGTTTTTTCAGTTTTTCCATGGCAGGTCTGCTGATCTTCATCCAGCTGCCCCGGTACCTGTCTGAGAATTCTTCAAGAAAGAATGCGACCAGTGACGGGATGTCTTCAATCCGTTCGCGTAAAGGCGGGATATCGATCTGGATAGTATTGATACGATACAGGAGATCCTCACGGAACTGTCCCCTATCCACCATATCATAAAGTGGCTTGTTTGTGGCACAGATCAGGCGGATATCAATATGCATTGGCTTGCTCGAACCAATCCTGGTAATTTCATGGTTCTGGATTGCCGAAAGGATTTTGGACTGAAGATTCAGCGGAAGATTGCCGATCTCATCAAGGTAGAGAGTGCCCCCGCTGGCAATTTCAAACCGGCCGGTCCGGTCCTGTTTTGCATCGGTAAAAGCTCCAGCCACATGTCCGAATAATTCGCTTTCAAACAGGTTTTCCGGAAGGGATCCAAGGTCAACATTGATAAATACCTCACCGGCACGCTTTGACCTGTGATGAATTTCCCTGGCAATCACCTCCTTTCCGGTGCCGTTCTCACCGAGAATGAGAACGTTTGCATCTGTCCCGGCTACCTTATCCACTGTTTCAAGTATCTTTTTCATGGAAGCCGATTCAGGGGGGATCAGCCGGTAATCATGATGAATACGGTCGGAAAGATGTTTTTGTTTTTCCCTGAGCTTCTTAACCTCAAGCCTGGTTTTTCCTAATTTTTTAGCCGACAGGATGGTTGACAGGATCTTACTGTCATTCCACGATTTTTCAATAAAGTCCAGCGCACCTTCATGCATAGCCCTCACCGCCAGTTCCACATCACCGTAAGCAGTGATAAATACAATTCCCGCTTCGGGATCCTGTTCAAGGATCCTGTTCATCCAGTAAATCCCCTCATTACCCGATGTCTGCCCGGGACTGAAGTTCATATCCAGCAGTATCAGGTCAAAATCTTCAGATTCCAACTTTGCAGAAATCTGGTTAGGATTGCGGAGGATTTCAATCTTTGAAAAATGTTGTGATAAAAACATCCTTAACGCAAGGAGTAATTCTTCATTGTCATCGACAATCAGTATCTTTCCTTTGTCATCTTTCATCCGGAATAATAAAACAGGGATTCTGATAACAAAATTATAAATATGATGATAATTCCAACACTAAATGTCGGAAAATCCGACAATTTATTTTATAATAATAATTCTAAATATCATTAAGTCAATTGATTATATAAGTGGCACATTATTTGAAAAATAATACTCATCGGATGACTTCAAGTCATCCGATGAGTGAGTTAAACAGCCTTCGGTGAGTAAATTATTAAATTAGATATGTTCCTTAACTACCTGTCTGTCGCATTCCGGATATTGGGCCGCAACAAGGTATTTGCTTTTATCAATGTCTTCGGCCTTGCTGTGGGTATGGCTGTTGCTATCCTGATTTTCCTGTGGGCCCGGGATGAGTTGAGTTATGACAGGTTTTTCCCGGAAGGAGACAGGATCTATAAGGTGTTGACGAAAGATACGGCCAATCCTGATTTCATAGAGACAGCCAGTCCCTTTCCCCTGGCACCTTCATTGCATGAATTATATCCCGGGATTGTAAATTATACAAGGTTCTGGCAGAATTCAGTCCTGTTAAAATATAATGATAAGCCATACTTTGACTGCCATGTTGTACTGGTGGATACCGGCTTTTTCAGGATGTTTTCGGTTGAATTCATCAGGGGAAATCCGGTAACTGCTTTGACAGAGCTAACGGATGCTGTACTGACAGAATCCACTGCAGCAATCCTTTTCGGGGATGAAGACCCCGTCGGTAAAGTAGTCGAGACAAGAGATATGGCCTATACAATCAGGGGTGTTATAAAAGATCCTCCCCGAAATTCTCATTTACAGTATCATGCATTAGGTCATATTAGGAACGTAGCTGAAATCAGGTTGAACAGCTGGTATTTTGCAGGGCCGTCTTATGTTATGATACAGGAAGGAAAGACAAAGGAGGAAGTTGAAGCTGCTATTATTGATTTTTACCGCACTTTGGACCCTGAAACCGGAGGGTATCCCTGTTTACAGAAAATCTCCGATGTTTATCTGAATGAATTTGGGCGCCCCTGGCGAATGCAACATGTATACATGTTTTCACTTGTTGCTGTCCTGATCCTGGTTATCGCTTGTGTGAACTATATGAACCTGACGACTGCCCATCTGACAAAAAGAGCAGGAGAGATAGGGATCAGAAAAATATATGGTGCAGCGAGGCAACATATTGTTTTTCAATATTATGGTGAATCCCTGGTGCTGGTTTTAATTGCTTTCCTGGCTGCATTTATCATTGTTGAGCTGTTCAGACCGGTTTTTAACCAGATAACTGCAAAACAGCTGGTGATCCATTATACCGACCCGGTAATGCTTGCAGGAATGGCTGTACTCCTGCTTTTAACCCTCATTTTTTCAGGCAGTTATCCTGCCCTGCTGGGATCGGTATTTAGCCCAATTATTATGCTTAGAGGAGAACTCAGCAAAGGAGTAAAAGGGAAAAAAATCAGGGCACTGCTGGTTGTGTTTCAGTTTTTTATATCCATCACACTCATTATTATTACTCTGTATATCTCAAAACAGCTGCACTATATTCGCAACAAAGACCTGGGATACAGGTATGAACAGGTACTTACTGTACCATATAATCCCGGTTTCCAGGAGAAATATGATGAGCTGATAAATGAACTACTGAACCACCCGGGTATACTGAATGTCAGTGCCACATCACTCCTGCCGAACGATGTGACCTGGCAGGTTGAACTTAACTGGGAAGGTAATCCGGGAGAAAATGGTATTCCTATAAAATATCTCATGGTTGATTATGATTTCACAGAGCTTATGGGAATGGAAATAATCCAGGGCAGGAGTTTTTCGCCGGAGTTTTCGATGGATGATTCGATCGCCTATATCATCAATGAAACTGCTGCCCGTCAGATGGGTGTTACCAATCCTGTAGGGCTGAATATTGAATTTGTCCATGATGAATTCCCGGTGCGTTTCAGAAATGGCTATATCGTTGGAGTTGTAAAAGATTTTATTTTCAGGCCACTGCATGATGAATCAGGGGCAATGGCAATGAGAATATACCGCCCATGGTACCAGTTTTTGCTGATCAGGATCGATGCAGGGAATATCCCGTCAATAATCAGTTATGTTGAGGAGACAGCGCGGAAGTTTGCTCCTGATTATCCCTTTGAGTATAAGTTCTATAAAGAGAGTTTTGATGAGATTTACCATTCTGAAATCAGGATGGGAAAGATATTCAGGTATTTCACGTTGATAGCGATAATGATTTCAATCCTTGGATTATACGGGCAGGCATACTTTGTATTGGGACAAAGAACAAAGGAGATTGCCATACGCAAGGTGAATGGGGGAAATTTCCCCGTGATCATGAGAATGTTGCTCTTTGATTTTACCAAACTTGTCGCGGTGGCCTGTGTTTTCGTCGTTCCTGTTGCATATTTCATACTGAAAAAGAAAATGCAGGACTATGTCCATCACACACCCATCTCCTGGTGGTTATTTGCACTCGCAGGCGGCATCGCGCTAATTATCGCTGTCCTTACAGTTGTTTTTCATACATACAGGGTGTCTGTTGCCAATCCTGCCGAGAGTTTGAGGTATGAGTAGGGCGGTTATACGCTGTTGTATACAGTAACTACTTTTGATCCTGTATAATTTTTTGCCATAACTTCGGGTCGATCATCCATTCTTCAATCTTTAATTCTTCATCCTCAATTTCCTCAAGAAAATCCCAGGATTGAATTTCAGATTTAGAGTTCATTTCCAAAGACTTCAAATTGTACTTATCCCCAATTTCTTCATCTTTATTTCTCTCATTCCCATAAACAGGTTGGGGTTCCAATGGTATGATGTGAAGTATAACTTCATAAGCGAATACTATCTGTAATTTCTGTTTATCCTCTTGAAAAAATATATCAGGTGATTTTATTGTGGATTCAAAAAGCATGCTTTCTACCGGTCTCTTTAGTGTATCCTGTGCATTTATCTTAACGCAACTCAGGAATCCTAAAATTGCCAGTAATAACAGATAAAGAATTAACTGACATGGCTTAGGGAAGCCGTTTTTGTAAACGTTTGAAGTATACATTTTAAGTCCTCCGGATTTTTTCAAAAACATTTATTTGCATTGAAATATTTTGAGAAGTATTTTGTACAAATCAGTGAATTCAAAAATTGATCCCGGCAGCATTTCCAGCTTTATATGAGTTTTATACAGAATGTAAACCGAAATAATTAATACCATCTAAATATATTTTGATAGTACAAATGTAATAAAAAAATTATACTATCAAAAATAATTTTGAAGGTATTAATATTTTTAATATTTTTGTGCAGTATGAGACCATTTATCAGAACCATAGAGACTATTGAATTAGATGGAGGGTGGTTATGTCTTGACTTTACTAACACTGTCAGTAACCGGTTTGAAGAACCATATTTTGACTATTTATCCTGCTATAAGGATATTCTTAAATGGATGAAACGTCTAAATTTATTCTCCCATGAGGAAATAAAACAAATTGGATCGTTCTTTAAGAAATATCCTGATATTGCTGAAAAACAGTACAAGAAGATTATTGAAGTAAGAGAAATACTATATCGAATGTTTTCTTCCGTTTCCCGTGATCAGCAACCACCGGAAAATATATTAAAGAGATTTAATAAGTATTTATCCGAAACATTCAGGGATCTGAGAATTCGGGTTACTAAGAACCGCATAGTTAAAGAGGATTGGCACAGAAAAGACCAGGATCTTCTTCCGTTTCAACATATTATTATTAAATCAGCATATGAATTACTGAATTCAGATCTGTTACTGAAAGTGAAGGAGTGTGATAATTGTGGCTGGCTTTTCCTGGACAGGAGTAAAAATATAAGCAGGAGGTGGTGTAATATGCAAACCTGCGGAAGTACAATAAAAGCACAGAAATATTATCAAAAGAAGAAAGAGAGGATTATGGATCGTCATCCGGCGAGGGACAAAAAATAAATAATTCAGGAAAGAAATTTTTCTGATTGTTTATTTCATCAAAAAGGGAAATCCGCATTCTTCATTATTTGGATAAGTGATTTCTTTGTTAAATCCTGGTCATATCTTAATAGATTCCATCTTTTCTATCTTGAGTCAATAAATATTCTAAAGCTGGAGATAACTTTGCCCTGAAACCTGCCGGGAATTTAGTTAATAATCAATCAGCCGGGTTATAGTATGATCAGGCCTGTATACAAATTTTACACGTGATTCAAAAGGCAGCTCGTCGAAGGTGGAACGGCAGCAAATTTCGAAATCCCGGATCCTGTTCGTTTTGCATATCTCAACCGTGCAGAACATTCTCATGTTTTCTCTATGGAATAACCTGTCAAGTTCATCGCCTTGCAGGTCTGATGTGCCTGTCAGTTTCACGATCCGGTTCATATCGCCGGACAGATAATAAATGCTGGCCTGGTCAAAAATGGCAACAGTATCGCGATCCATCCTGTTTTTTTCGATAAGGTATTTTTTCTTGATAATGCCCACATCTGTCTTTTCCACTTTGAACATACCCGTCAGCAAAGCCACACCGGAAAAAGTGAACAGGATCAACAAAGCCGAGAAAAAGAATACCAGTTTCCTGGCAAGAGGATTGCTGTCCCTGCCAGGTAATTCATTCATTTCATTGTTGAAAAGCCTGTAGTTGGAAATGTAAATTGCGATCCTGCCGGTTAAACATATGATGATCAGGAGGCCGGCACTTAACAATAAAATCCTTGGCAGGAGTATTACAGAGGTGATAACTACCTCTCCTGCAGATAAATACTCAAATGTTTCATAAATTTTCATAATAAAATAAGCACAGAAATAAAACAGGAAGAAGATAAAGCTGAACAGGTTGAAACTGAACAGGTATTTATAATTGTCTTTCAGGTAGGGACGTGTCTGGTAACGTGTCCCTCTTGTTGTCAGGTAGATGAGCCACGGAAAAAGCAGGAAAAGATAAATGATCCATTGTTCGATCTTCAAAACCAGGATACCATATGCCAGGGCGGCTGCCCCGAGAACAATTTCCCACCATGGCTTGAATATCAGGTGAAGTGTCTTATATCTCAAATCGATTGCAATTTTCTCCTTTGTATCCAGGGCCAGTTCCCTGATCCTTTTCTGGTTGATCCTGTCATCAAAGTATTTGAAAGGTATAACCAGGATCATCAGGATAATCACAATATATGCCAGCTGGACCTCTTCCTGTAATGGCCCGGTGATTTTTGAAACAATGAATGCAGCCATCAGGATCAGTAGGGGAAGTACAACTGCGATCAGGCAAATCCTTATCAGATGACTTTTCCTCAAATAAGAAATATATTTTTCATTATAGCCCTTTCGTTCGAGTGAGCTCCTGTCAGTAAGAATGAAATAAAGAATTATTAATGCTATCCATAGCATACCAACGGTTATCCAGAATGTTTTTACAAAAAATGGATCCATGATATAATTAATTAAATATTTGGTTTATACTATTATTGAAAGTCTGTTCTATCTCCTTTTTATCGAGTCCCTGTTTGATCAGTTCAATGATCATTTCTTTGAAATCGCGCATATTGGATTCAGTTGTCCTGGTATGTTTCACAAATGTTCCCTTCCTTCCGTTGCTGATAATGACGCCCCTTCGCTCAAGCTCCTGGTATGCCCTTGCCACCGTATTGATGGCCACATCGAGCTGGGCAGCCAGCTGCCTGATGGATGGCAGGCTGTCATTCTCTTTCAGTGCTCCTGACTTGATCATCCTCTCGATTTCAAGGATCAGCTGCTCATAAATAGGAACAGGGGAGTTATGTTCAATCTGAATGATCATATTATTTTTTTTGCAATACTACGTATTATTTTGTATTAATACAAACTTTTTATTATTTTTTTTATTTTTTTGACTGATAATCTTTTTGTAAAGAGGAATTCAGTGTAAAGCCCCGGTTTTTCTGACAACGATGGTGAGAATGTCCCGGCTGGAAAGTCCTAATTTGTCTAACAACGTTGATTTGAATGTGGTTGTGCCACACTCCCTTTTTCAAGTAATAGCATCAGGAACCTTGCAGCGTGTTGTTCCATACTTCACCCCATCCCCTGTCCCTTTCCCCTGAAGAGGGAAGGGGAACAAGTTGATGTTAAAATCCAAGCCTCCCCCTTTTAGTAGGGGGGAGGTTTGGAGGGGAGTGAAGTTCGTATAAAACGGGAAGTTTGGAGAGGGGTGAAATGGTATTGTAGTCATACTATTAAAGTTATGACATAACCCAACTCAAACTCACACTTACACCCACATAAACCAATAAATCAATATACAAAACTTCCTTTGCCTCAACCTTGCCCTGTGAAATAATTACACAAGCAAAATTGCTTCGCATTTCACAGGGCGAGCCTTAGCCTTCTTCTCCTGCACATTGTTTATTCAATCACTTCCATGATAATTGTAGTCCAGGTGAGATCCGCGATAAATAGGATCAATCATACCACCTATTGCCCGATAAGCGATATCAATCGCAACATCCGGTTCACCTGAATCACTGTTCGTTAGCACAACAATACCGAAACCCTGTTCGGGGTAGATTATTATTACGCTTTGAAAATCAATATTCTGTCCCCATTGCCACAGGGCAATACCCTGCTGGCTTTGCTGAATACCGGGACCCAACCCCCAGGAGAGTTCGTCACTGAGCTTAATTTGTGGTGTTTTCAACAGGGAAGCCATCTCTGGACTGAGATATTTGGGATCAGAGAGCTCGATCAGGAACCTAGCCATATCTTCAGCCGTTGTCCGGAATGAAGCAGGAGCCATTACCCGTATGGAAGGCCATTTCGGTACAGGGATATTGTTAATTTTTATTACAGACAGGCTGATCCCTGTTACCAGGATGATAATCCAGGTGACAGTTAGTATAGTCCGTATTTTTGTTCGTTCCTGCAACAAATGAAGGATCAAAACACGACCGGCTTTATATAGCAGGGTGAAGATGATGATTATTATCAATCCGAACATCATGAACAGCCAGGCATATTTCCAGTATCCTATTTTTCCAAAAAGGATAAATACTGCTATAATTGGTAATATGGATGATATAAAAAAAGCACGGATTACCATGCGTTTTGTGGGGCGCCAGGTACGCTTAAAGATCCTTAGAATTATTATACCAATTACTCCAACGACAATTAAATAAAACAAAAAGAGAAATCCCAGGATCTGACCGATTACTCTTCCACCTACATGGCCATTGGCTGTTCGCGGTGTGATCACTGAATGATTAATGTAGCTGGCCGATGACATACCAAGGGGCTCATATACCATCTCACGGGCAACCTCCTCGAGTGATTGTCCCGTGATGTGTTCAATTACCTCTTGCAGATAGTAAAATCCCTTATTTGAGTAGGAATAATGACTGCCGGGGGCAAAGAGAATATCTTTTTTCATATTGTTATGGCCCAATCCGGAACTATGGGAGAGTACATGACGCAGGGTTATTGAATCCCTGTACTCCGAAGGAGGCAGCCAGGGTTCGGTAAGATATACATTGAGTGATTTATCCGGTGAAAGCATACCCTGATCAACCAGCCGCAATGCAATATAGGATGTTATTATTTTACTGATTGAAGCCACCTCGAACAACGTTTCCTGTCGGACCGGTTTCCTGGTAATCGTATTTGTAATTCCAAAACCTTTTGCCCCGGCGATTTTATTATCACGGATAAGGGAAATGGCGAGCCCGGGTATATGTTCCCTCTTCATATACCCGGGGATAAAGCTTTCAAGATCCGTAATGATCATATCAACAGGGTCTGAAAGCCTGAGAATGGGTTCCGTTTGTGAGCGGATTATTAGGTTTGTATCATTTTGGCCATTTGCCCGGGCTCCCAGTACAAGACCAAATAATAATAAACATGCAGTTTTGCATTTCATCATCATTCACGTATTACAGGATTTTATTATGAGAAATGTCAAATCCTGAGTTACATCCCTCTGCATAAAGATCCCGAAGACATATATTGAATCCCTATAAAATTTAATTTTCAGGACAACAAAGATGTCCATTAAAACAATTATAGCTATAACAGTGAATTGAGGATGCAAAAATTATACAAAAAGAATTACTCTTCTGTTATAGAGATGATTAGGTAAAACGGGCAGAAAGTATGAAGCAGATAATTGTTCAATATTTGAACACACCATTGCCCGGAACCGGATGGTAGATAAGACACCAAAACTGGTGATAGAGAATAATTCAAGACTCTGAATCTTCCGGTTGGAAGGCCTGATTTTTCTACCGACGATGATATGAATGTCCCGGCTGAAAAGCCTGATTTTTTTATCAACGTTGATTTGAATGAGGTTGTGTCACAATCCCTTCTTCAAGTAATAGCATCATGAATCATGTAACATGTTGTTCCAAACTTCACCCCATCCCCTGTCCCCTTCCCCTGAAGAGGGAAGGGGAACAAGGATCCCCTCCAGCCTCCCCCTTTTAGGGGGGAGGTTTGGAGGGGGGTGAAGTTGGTACAAAATGGGAGATTTGCCTGCTTGCCGAAACGGCAGTGCAGGCAGGGAAGGGGGTGAAATGGTATTGTATTCTACAATTAAAGTTATGACACAACCCAACTTCATCCTCCATGATTGGTGATAGAGCCCGGCTTAACCGGGAGACAGGAAAATATTGGCAGTACCTTAAACCGGACTTTTATATTTCATTCATTTTGATTGCAGCTGCCGGTTGGTAACTGGCATTAACTTTCCCCGATTAACAATCGGGTTTGACTGATTCATCACTTTGTGTTATTGCTGCCTGTTGACAACTGGTAGGACTTTCACATTTTTATTCTTTCATATCTTCACACTTTCGCAGCCTTAGCCCTCTTAACTATTTGTCATTTAATCTGAATTACCGTATTTTTATCTAATTAAACTTCGTTTCAAATTCCGGCTCTTATGCAGATCTGGTCATCAGAAATAAAAGAACTGGAAACATTATTCACCTCCATAAAAGGCAGGTTTCCTGAATTGGGGAAGGAACTGGAACGGTTGATAAAAGCCGATGATGAGAACATGGTACTACTCTATTCAAGAAGATGTCTGGAAGTTATTATAACCGACCTTTGCGAATCTGAATTAAAAAGGCCAAGAAAAACCGAACCATTAAAAGGTATTATTGATAAACTTCACCATGAAGAAAAAGTGCCTTCTCATATTATTGCCTCCATGCAAAACCTGAATACCCTGTCAACATTCGGTGCCCACCCAAAAGACTTTGATCCTGAACAGGTAAAACCGGTCCTGAATAACCTGACAACAATTATCAAGTGGTATCTGAAATATAAGGATGCCCGGGATATTATTAAACCGAAAGCAGGAGAGGTAAAAGATGAAACCATGGTTCCGGAAGTTACCGGTGAACACATTAAAATACCAAAGAAACGATTGATCTTATTGTTTTCAGGATTTTTTCTTGTAGTTATTATTGTAATTGTGGCTTTAATAGTATTTGATTTTAAGGGCGACAGGCAACAAACTATAATTGATACAGAACTGGAAAAATCCATTGCCGTATTACCTTTTGATGATCTTGGAAGCGATGAAGAACAGGCCTGGTTCAGTGATGGAATAACGGATGTAATTATTAACCAGTTATCAAAAATATCCGGTTACAGAGTGATTGGCAGAACATCCACTTTAAAATATAAAGAAGAGAAAAAATCTATTCCGGAAATTGGAGTAGAATTAGGGGTCAATTACATTATTGAAGGAACAGTTCAACGCCAGGAAAATGATATGCGGATCAGTGTTCAGCTGATACAGGTTTTAAATGAAGACCACATCTGGTCAGATTTATATGACAGGGAATGGAAAGACATATTTGATGTCCAGAGTGATATTGCACAGAGGATTGCAGAAGAATTAAAAACGGTGCTTACACCTGAAGAAAGGGAACAGATCAAAATAAGCCAGACAGAAAATCCGGAAGCATACAATTTATATTTGCAGGGGCGTTTTCACTGGCAAAAGAGAACAGAAGAAGGGCTTAAAAAAAGCATTGAATATTTTGAAAAAGCGTTAGCTCTTGATACGGATTATGCGTTAGCCTATGCAGGACTGGCTGATGCTAGCTTTATTCAGTCATGGTACGGTTGGGCACCCTGGGTTGAA
>LJUQ01000130.1 GCA_001304505.1 Bacteroides sp. SM23_62_1 | reverse complement strand
CTTATGGCGTTTGCCTGAGTGCGGTGGCCAATGGCTAAGGTGGGGCCGAAGAGGATTACTAACTCCGGATTTTTAACCTGAATTTTTTGCCTATTTCAAATAACTTAAGTATATATTCATAACAAATTTCGTATAATCTGGGATATTTAACTATTATTCTGTATTATTTTTTGTTTTAAATAGTCTTTTTGTTGCGAAGTTATTTTTTTATAATGTGTACTATTTATATCATTATAACTGTATATGCGAATAGAGAATGTTAAAAATCAAGACTGTCTAGTGGACTTTGTACATTCAATATGTTCCTGGTGCTTATATGTGTGTAAATCTCTGTCGTCTTTATACTCGTGTGCCCTAAAATCTCCTGTACCAACCGCAAATCTGTACCGCTCTCTAACATGTGAGTGGCACATGAATGCCTCAGCGAATGAACACTGGCATTCTTTTTTATGCCCGCTTTGATTAATGCCCTCTTTAATATCTGCTGGACACTCCTCGCCGAATAATGAGAATCCCCATTGCCCTCAAATAAATATTCCTCCGGCTTGTACATGCTGATATACCCCCGTAAATTCTGATAAAGCTTGTCCGATAAAGGAACAATCCGATCCTTTTTACCTTTCCCCCCACGAATGAATATCAATTTACGATCAATATCAATATCGCCCAATTTAATCTGTATCACTTCACCTAACCTGACTCCCGTAGCATATATTAACATGATGATGACCCTCTGCTTCTTATTCGAAATTACATTAATAATTGAATTAATCTCCTCCCTGGATAATACAATGGGAAGTTTCCTTTCCTTCTTCGGCCTCGGCGCCTCCAGATCCTCCGATAACCTGCCATACATCACTCTGTAATATAACTTGATCGCATTAATCATCTGGTTCTGAAAAGATCGGGAATAATTGTTGTCCGTTACAAGTTCATATATATAATCATTGATCTGATTCGTTGATAAATTTTCTATCTGCTCATTATCCCACTGTCTTAAAAACCTGCTTATTAACGATGAATATGCTTTTATTGTATGATCACTGTAATTTCTCAATACCATATAATTCAATACCTTGACAGGTACATTGCCCGATCGATCGCCTTGAATATACTCAGCCCTTTCTTCTGGCTGATATATAGCTGATGAAATAGGCCTGTAATGGTTCTTAAGCATTACTTTCCTGAAGGTTTCCAGATTATTCTTCCCACCTCTGATTGACCATAATTTAATTCCCCTGTGCCAGTAAGGCCCATCTAGAGTCTTGATAAGTGCGATTAAATTTTCACTATATCTGAATTTTATATATATCCTGTCCTCTTCGCACACTTCCTGGTAATGAATAATTTCATTTGTATCTTCCCCTTTGGGCACATTCATTGTAACAGGATCACTCCCCTGAAATTCAAGAAATTGATATTTACCCCAAAATGATTTGTTTAAAAAAGTAATGTGGTTTTCAAGATCACATATGTGCCAGCAATCATGCGACTGGCTCCATTGCAAATCTGGTAATAAGCTTAAATCATTTAATGTATCCTCATCGCTTTCAAACATTAATTTTATCCTTATCTGCCCTTTGTAAATAAACTTTTTTATGTAAATCCTTTTCATGACAAATATTTGTTGGTTCTGCCTATTTATGACAAAAATCCCCAAATATCGGTCATCCCTTAACCATTTTTTTGTGGCCACTTCCTCAATTCTGCCCCCCCTTTTATTCTAAATAAACCCATACCCAACACCCGCTCCTTCGCCCCTTTAGAGGCGATATTTTAATTCAAAAAACCAAAACCCCCACCCCCACCTCCACCCCTTTAGGGGTGATATTTCAATTACCTCCGCTCCTTTAGGGGCGACATTTCAACTAAACCAAAACGCAAGCATAGAGAGTATAAAAAATAATCGGCAATAGATAGAGACTGGGAAATAATAACCAGGAAAGGGAAACTGAAAACTGAAAACCGGAAACTGGAAACCGGTAACCTCCTACCCCCGATCCCTCACAACTAACTGTATGTTCTGCTTGAACCGCTGCTCCAATAACAAATCCTTGTTGATCATAACCCGGTCAATAGTCGACTGATCAAAATAACGGATCGTGATCAGCTCCAATCCCGTTTCATAACTCACCCTGAAATCCTTCTCAAGATCATCAATGAGACTCCTTACCTTGCGCTTGTCGTTGTTCGTGCAGATATGAAAACTGACAGCTGAGTTTTGCATCAGGTTGATCTTGATACCATAACCCGATAAATAACCAAAAATTTTCTCAAGATTATCCTCCGCAATAAAAGAAAAATCTTTCGGCGAAATCCTGATCAATACCTGGTCCATCTTGAAAATAAAGGAGGGTATCAGTTTCTCATAATTCAGGTTGGCTACCAGTGTGCCTTCCGTGTCCGGCTCAAGGAATGACTTAACATACAGATTGATATTCCTGTTCTGTAAAGGCTTGATGGTCTTCGGATGAATCACCGTTGCACCATAATAAGCAAGCTCTATCGCATCTAAATAGGAGATCTTCTCAAGCTTGACCGTATCATCAAACCACTTGGGATCAGCATTTAAAACCCCGGGGACATCCTTCCAGATCGTCACACTGTCAGCCTTTAATATGTGGGCCAGAATAGCCGCAGTGAAGTCAGATCCTTCCCTGCCAAGTGTGGTGGTCATGTCATTAATGGTTGAAGCCAGAAAACCCTGGGTTATATATAACCTTGTATCCTTAAAATGAAATGCCTGCCTGATAAGCCTGGATGATAACTCCCAGTCAACCTTCGCCTCCCTGTATGTGTTGTCACTCTTCAAATAACGACGTATATCTATCCACCTGTTCTTGATTCCTGCTTCCATCAGCCAGCCCGATACAATAGTGGTCGACAATAATTCCCCATATGATACAATCTGGTCATAATCAAAATCATAATTCATTGTGTGCGGCTTGCCAAGCCTCGCTTCCATCTCCTCGAACAGGCTCCTGATCCCTCTGTGTGCATCATGTGTCGGGTTCGGAAACAGCTCATCCATAATATCAAGATGATATTTCTTTAAATCACTAAAACACTTCGTTAACTCCTTCTTCCTCCTGTGAAAATAATGATCCGTGATAACCTCAAGGGCATTCGTGGTCTTGCCCATCGCGGAAATAACAATGGCAATTTGTTCGTCCGGATACCTCTTTAATACTTCTCCGATATTCTTCACAGCCTCTGCACTCTTTACAGATGCCCCACCAAATTTGAATACTAGCATAACTCAATCGTTAAGAAAAATCCAAATGTAATAAAAAGTCAACCCCGGATTGCCAAATCAGAGGATATTTTTCTAAACCTGAAAATCTTCCTCTCTTAGAAGCAAACCAACCTGCCGTGTAACACTCCAGAATATTATTAACAAATTCCGAAGAAAATATTTTCACACACACTTCTCTCACTCATCCCCCATGTCCCCCTCTCTCGCGAGAGAGGGGGAAGCAAAAGGAGGTGAGTCCAAAAAAGAACCAACCCACATCCTAAACCCACACTCCAATTTTAGGCATTTTAGGCATTTGTAATTTTAGGCATTTCTTCTCGGAGGGTGAGTCTGCAAAATTCCCTATAATAACCTTATCTTCGCGAAATTATTTTATCCCTACGGTGAAACCATCGGATCTTCTGTCATATTATCCGCAACACAATAATTACAGGAAACTGATTGAATTACTGCAGGATAATCAAAATACTACAATCCACCTGAAAGGACTGGCCGGATCATCCAGGTCACTCCTTGCCGCATCAATCCTTACCGGATTCCCCGGGATCCACCTGTTTATTCTCCCCGATACAGAAGAGGCTGCCTATTTCTTTAATGACCTCATGAACCTGTGTACACCATGTGAAATAATGTTCTTCCCGTCTGCATATAAAAGGTCTGTCCGTTACCACCAGGTAAGCAATGCAAATATCGTCATGCGAACCTCCATCCTCAAACACCTTTCGGGAAAACCTGAAAAACTGTCTGTCGTAACTTCACCTGAAGCCCTTGCCGAAAAAGTTATCAGGAAGGATTTGCTGAATCAGAAATCCATCAGGATAACAAAGGGCGATCACATGGCTATATCAGAGCTCGCCGGAATGCTTCAGGATCTTGACTTTCACCCGGTTGATTTTGTTTATGAACCCGGACAGTTTGCCCTCAGGGGCAGTATCATCGATATCTTTTCTTATTCCGCCAAACAACCATCCAGAATTGATTTTTCAGGAAATGAAGTGGATTCTATCCGTTCGTTTAATACCGAAAGTCAACTTTCAACTGAAATCCTGGATAATACCCTGATCCTGCCTGATACCCATGCCGTTTCAACAGAAAAAAACAAAGATATCCTTACCAGGGTTCCCTTTACTGAATATCTGCCGGAATCATCTATCACCTGGATCATGAATACAGGATACATCATAAATAAAATAGATGAAATAAATAATGAAATATCTTTTGAATCAACTGCAGGGGAGGAAATTGCTGCAAATCATGATAAAAAAATAATCCTGGCATCTTCAGAAGAAGTATTTTCCAATTTATCAAAAGGCAGGTTGATTGAGTTTGGACCTGAGTACAGAATGTCCCCATCTGAAGTAATGGCCTTCTCAACATCACCACAACCTGCATTTAACAAAAATTTCGAATTGCTGGGACAAACTCTGATAAAAAATACAGATGCTGGCTACGTCAACCTGATTATGTCAGAGAATGAGAAACAGATCGACAGGTTAAGGTCTGTTTTCAATGATATCGACACCGGGATAACATTCCAGCCTGTATTTACCAGCCTCCATGAAGGCTTTATCGAGCATTCGCTGAAAATCGCCCTTTATACCGACCACCAGATCTTCGACAGGTATCACAGGTACAGGCTCGATGACCAGTTCTCCCGGAGTGAAAGTATGACCATCCATGAACTGACGGGTCTGCACCCCGGAGATTATGTAGTCCATGTCGACCATGGTATCGGCCAGTTCGGGGGACTGGAAAAAATACGGATCAGTAACCGTGAGCAGGAAGCTGTTAAACTGGTTTACAGGGATAATGATATCCTATATGTCAGCATTCATTCGCTTCACAGGATATCAAAATATAAGGGAAAAGATGGACAACCACCAAAAATTTATAAGCTGGGCACAGGAGCCTGGCAAAAACTTAAATCATCAGCTAAGAAAAAGGTTAAGGATATCGCCAGGGAACTGATCAGGCTCTATGCACTGAGAAAGTCAAAGGAAGGATTCAGATTTTCACCCGACAGCTACCTCCAGAAAGAGCTTGAATCATCCTTTATATATGAGGATACTGAGGATCAGCTGAAAGCAACATGCGATATCAAAGAGGGCATGGAAGCACCCTTTCCCATGGACCGCCTGGTCTGCGGTGATGTGGGCTTTGGCAAAACGGAAGTAGCTGTTCGTGCTGCCTTTAAAGCTGTCACAGACAGTAAACAGGTGGCTTTACTCGTTCCAACAACTATTCTGGCTCTTCAGCATTATAACACATTCACAGAACGATTGCGTGACTTCCCTTGTAATATCGACTATATCAGCCGCCTTAAAAAATCTGTACATCAGAAAAAGGTAATCTCCAGACTTGCAGAAGGCAAAATAGATATTGTTATCGGAACACATCGGCTGGTTAGCGAGGATATCCGGTTCAAAGATCTTGGCCTCCTGATTATCGATGAAGAACAAAAATTTGGTGTAAGGGTAAAGGAAAAGCTCAAACAGATGAAAATGGATGTCGATACGTTAATCCTCACCGCAACACCAATTCCACGTACATTACAGCTTTCATTAATGGGTGCACGCGACCTGTCGGTTATCAATACACCCCCGCCAAACCGCCACCCCATTACTACTGAATTGCATACATTTAACGAAGATATCATCCGTGAAGCTATTCATTATGAAGTAAGCCGGGATGGACAGGTATTCATCATCCATAACCGTATCCAGAACATCGGTGAAGTTGAGAACCTGATCAGACGAATTTGCCCTGGAATTACCACTGCCGTGGTTCACGGACAGATGGAAGGAGCCCGGTTGGAAAAGATTATGCTCGATTTTATCTCCGGCATGTACGACGTCCTGATTGCTACTACAATCATTGAATCGGGATTGGATATCCCGAATGCCAATACGATCATTATTAATAACGCACATCAGTTCGGGTTGAGTGACCTCCACCAGCTGCGCGGCAGAGTGGGCAGGTCAAATAAAAAAGCCTTCTGCTACCTGCTCTCTCCCCCCTTCGATCTCCTTACACCCGAAGCAAGAAAAAGACTGAAAGCCATTTCTGAATTTTCAGAACTGGGCAGCGGATTTTATATCGCCATGCAGGACCTGGATATCCGTGGCGCAGGTAACCTCCTTGGAGCAGAACAGAGCGGCTTTATAACAGAAATTGGATTTGAAACATATCACCGGATACTCGATGAAGCAGTACTCGAACTTAAACAGGAAGAGTTTGGTGATCTGTATACCGACATAACTAAACCTGGTGCAGAAATAAAAAATGAATATTATTCATCAGATTGCCAGATTGATACAGATCTTGAACTGCTCTTCCCCGATGAATATGTAAGTAATATCTCTGAACGTCTGCGATTATACCGTATCCTCGATAGTATCGATTCAGAGAATAAATTGAAAAGTTTTGAGGATGAACTGATCGACCGTTTTGGACCCTTACCGGAACCCAGTCTTGAACTTCTCCAGGTTGTCCGCCTCAGATGGCTGGCCATGAAATTTGGACTCACGAAAATCATCCTTAAAAAAGAAAAAATGATCTCCTATTTCATCCCCGACCAAGAATCCCCATACTACAGTTCTCCCGTCTTTGTTAAAATTATTTCATATATCAAGAACCAGTCAGGTCAATACCAGTTAAAAGAAACCGGCGACAGACTCACCCTCACCATCAATAATATCTCCTCCATCTCCCAGGCTATAAATATTCTAACCAAAATCAACACCTAAAACCTCACCCCCAACTCTGCCCCTTTAGGGGCAACATTTCAATTCATAATTTTATTATTTTTATCCTCCCAATTAGAAACATATTTCAAATATCTGTTTCATGATATGCATTGATAAAATCACAGACTATTGAACCTTATCATCGATATCGGCACATCATTCACCAAAATAGCAGTCTTCCATAATCAGGAAATCCTGTTTAAAAAAGTACTTCCTGACATATCTTCCGAACATCTGTCATCCCTTACCCACGATTTCCCACATCTCAGACATGCAATCCTGTCAAATGTTCGTAAAAAAGTTCCGGCATTGCTCAAATTGTTAAAAAAGAAATTTAATTACTTTATCGAGCTAACACCTGAAACTCCAATCCCGCTGAAAAATCTTTACCAATCACAGGCAACACTCGGCCTTGACCGCCTTGCAGCCGCAGTGGGAGCAAATAATATTTTCCCTGGATCCAACGTTCTCGTTATTGATACCGGCAGTGCAATCACAATTGATTTTGTGAATGATAATAATGAATATACAGGGGGAAACATTTCACCCGGTATGCTGATGAGATTTAAAGCATTGAATGAATATACCGCAAACCTCCCCCTGGAAAAACCACAGGAAGAGTTTAACCTTTTGGGTTCCAGCACTTCACATGCAATCACCCACGGTGTGCAGAATGGAATTATTTTTGAACTGCAAGGTTATATCGATTATCTGACCTGTCAGAAAAAAAATCTTAAAATAATACTTACAGGAGGTGATGCAGACTTTTTTGCTGGAAAGCTAAAAAATAGCATCTTTGTGGATTCAAATTTAACTCTTAAGGGCCTGAACAAAATTCTGGAATATAATATTGAAAAGGATTAATTGCATACTGGTACTCCTGCTTGCTTTGTCCTGGTCCTCTATCATGGCACAGGTGAATACTGAATCGCCCTATTCAAGGTTCGGTATGGGTGAACTTGCAGGAAAAGGATTTGAGCAAAACCGTGCCATGGGTGGGATAGGCCTTGGATTGAGAAACAATAACCAAATAAATTACCTCAACCCGGCATCCTATACTGCCCAGGATACCCTTTCTTTCCTTTTTAATTTTGGGATTAAATCCTCGTTTACAACCTATGAAACAAGCAACGAGAGTAAATCCTTAAGAAATCTTACAATGGATCACCTGGCACTGGGCTTTCCAATCACTAAATGGTGGAAAACCAGTTTCGGTGTTATGCCATTTTCATCCGTTGGATATTCCGTCCTTGAAAGCAGATTCCTGGAAAATAATGATGCCGTTGATTATATCTTCAACGGAAATGGTGGAATCAACCAGCTCTATCTGGGTACCTCGTTTAATATTTTCAAAGGCCTCAGTGTAGGTGCAAACTTTACATATCTCTTCGGATCACTCGACCTTTCAAAACAGATATATTTCCCTTATAAGTCCGACTATGCAGTAACAAGGGTAGAAAATAATATTATTGTCCATGATTTTCTATATCATCTTGGAATACAATATCAACAAACCTTTGCAGATCAATATACCTTAACCCTGGGAGCTATATACGACCTTAAAACCAATATCAATGCAGAAAACCATATCACTAAAAAAAATCAATTTAACGGTACAGCATATCAGCTGAATGATAGTGTTTTATTGCTTACCCAACTAATCCTTGAAGAAGAACATTATGATGGCATTATTGAGTTTCCTTATAAAATTGGTGCCGGATTTACATTTGGTTATATAAACAAGCTCCTGGTTGGTTTTGACTACTATGAACAAGATTGGACCAATGCATTATTTTTCGACCATAAGGAACCTCTATCTGCAAGTAATGCAATGCATCTCGGACTCGAATTTACGCCTGATCCCACAGCTATGAGAGGTTATTACAACAGGATTCATTACAGGGCAGGAGCCCATTATGAAAACCTGTACCTGAAACTCAATAATGAACAGCTCACAGATTATGGCATAAGTTTTGGAGCAGGTTTTCCATTAAGGAATACCAGATCATCATTTAATTTTGCATGCGAAGTTGGAAAGAGAGGAACAATCGAAAACAATTTAATAAAGGAAAATTATGTGTTTTTAAGTTTTAATGTAACTTTGCATGATTTTTGGTTTTTAAAACGTAGATACGATTAAACATTTTTGATTATGGAAAAGCTGATCAGACAAGCCATTACAGGAACAATTATGATCCTGATTTCGATGACAGTCTGGTGCCAGAAAGGTGTGGAAGATGGTTCAAAATATGGACATGGCGAAGATAGCCTGGAATGTCTTAAAAATTTGTCATTGTACCGGGAATACGTGAAGTATGGAAATTATAAAGATGGTATTATCTATTGGAGAATGGCTTTTAATGATTGTCCCGCTTCCAGTCAGAATATGTATATTGATGGAGTAAAAATGTATAACCAGTTCATTGTCGATGAAAATGACCCGGTTAAACAGGATGCCCTTATTGATACCTTGATGATGGTTTATGATCAGAGAATTCAATATTTCGGTCAGAAAGGTTCGAATCTTGGAAGAAAAGCAATTGATTTACTCAGATATAGAAATAATGATATCATTCGCGTGGAGGAGGGTTACAAATACCTGGAAGAATCCATCAAACTGCTGAAAAATAAATCACCTATACCGGTTGTAGCCACTTATATGACAGCAAGTTATACCTTGTTCCAGAATGACCGGCTATCAGCCGACAAGGTTATCAATAATTATTCAACTGCATCTGAAATCATAGATCAGACGCTGGTACAGGATCCAAATGATGATGACGCACTGCGAGTGAAGGATTATATCGATGTGAATTTTATTGCCTCTGGAGTAGCTACATGTCAATCATTGGTTCATTTTTTTAAACCCCAGTTTGAAACTAATAAAAATAACATTCCTTATCTGAAAAGGGTTGTTACATTTATGGTAACACTTGATTGTGAACAGGATCCGCTCTATGCCCAGGCTGCCGAAGCACTATATAAACTGGAACCTTCAGCCCAGTCAGCCTTCAGCCTGGCTAAACTGTTTGTGACCAAAGATCAGTTTATCAAAGCCGCCGGATATTACCTTGAAGCAATAGAAAAAGAAACTGATCCCCATAAAAAAGCTGAATATTACTATCAGCTGGGCGTGATTACCAATTCCAAACTCGCAGATCCGCAGGCAGCAAAAAACTATGCCGTTGAAGCACTGAATCTTCGCCCTAATTGGGGTGAACCGTATATCCTTATCGGCGATGCATACGTGGCAAGCAAAGATTGCTTTAATGATGATTTCGAGAAAACAACAGTATACTGGGTTGCTGTCGATAAATTTATCAAGGCCAAAACAGTGGACACTACCGTTATTGATAAAGCCAATGAAAGGATCCAGACATATTCATTATATTTTCCCGACGTCGAAACTACTTTCTTCTACAGCCTGAAAGAAGGCGATTCTTATACAGTAGGATGCTGGATAAATGAAACAACTACTGTCAGATCCAGATAACCGCAGGATTCATACCATCCTCCGGAAAGGTGTAAACGGCTTCCATCCTCTGATACCTGTCATGATGGGACTGTTACTATTCTTCGCATGTGAAAACGATATCGAGAAAATAAATACCTTGTTATCTTCACAAACATTGCCTGATCTTACAGGGAAAAATTATGAAATTATTCATACTGATTCCGGTAAAGTAAAAGTGCGGCTGCTGGCTCCTGAAATCCGGAAAATCTCTTCCGTCGAACGACCATACCTGGAGTTCCCGAATGGAATGACAGCATATTTCTATGATGATAGCCTGACAATTGAATCCGTGATCGAAGCAAAATATGTTATATATTATGAGAATGAAAAACTATGGGAGGCCAAAAATAACGTTCAGGCAAGAAATCTGAAAAAGGGAAATCAACTCAATACAGAACACCTCTTCTGGGATGAACAAAAAAGAATTATTTATTCCAATTCCTATTCAAGAATCGTGAATGAAGATGGAACATTCTATGGTGAAAAAGGATTTCAGGCAAACCAGGACCTGACAAAATGGAAACTCATAGGATCAAAAGGCATAGTAAAAGTTAGAAATGAATAACCGTCTGTATCTTATACTCGAAATCTTCTGGCTCGTTGTCGCTATCCTTGCACTGATTGCTGGGATTCACCAGACATACATGCAGGGTTTGAAAGAAAGCTGGCTCTTTTTTCTTATTGCCTGTACAGGCTTTGCCATGTTCTACATGCGTAGAACACTGAGGAAAAAACTGAAGAAATAAATTCACCGTAATGAATGTTGCATTAATCATTCTGCTGTCACTCATACTTTCGGCTTTCTTCTCCGGAATGGAAATCGCTTTCATCTCCGCTAATAAACTTAAAATAGAAGTAGACAGGAAACAGGGAGTTTTTGGTTCCAGAATTATATCTTTTTTTTCTGAATACCCGGGACAATATATAACAACCATGCTCGTGGGTAATAATATTGCCCTGGTCATTTATAGTATGATGATGGCCATCATACTTGAACCTGTCATAATTAAATTTACCAGCTCAGAAATAGCAATCCTCATTACCCAGACAGTCATCTCAACATTGATCATCCTTGTAACAGCAGAATTCCTCCCAAAAACAGTCTTTATCATCGATTCTAATTTTGCACTTAAGATCTTTTCTGTTCCGGTGTTTATATTCTATATCCTGCTGTATCCTTTAACACGTATCATTATCGCTATTTCACGCTTCCTGGTCAGGATCCTTACAGGTAAACCCCTGAAAATGCAGGCTGGTGAACAGGTCTTCGGAAGAATAGACCTGGATCACCTGCTGAGTAAAGCACACGACCGGTCAATAGGCATCTCCGATGAACACCATGAAATAAAAATTCTGAAGAATGTCCTGGACCTCTCAAATGTCAGACTGAGGGATTGTATGGTGCCCCGTAATGAGATCGTCGCACTCGAAGAAAACAGTTCCGTTGAAGAGCTGAAACAAAAATTTATCGAATCAGGTCTTTCTAAAATCATTGTCTATAAAGAATCAACAGATAATGTAATCGGGTATATTCACTCAAAAGAAATTTTTAAGAATCCTCCGGATATTCAATCCAGGGTAATCAATCTGCCAATCGTACCTGAAACAATGCCGGCTAATAAACTCCTTCAGTCATTTATAAAAGAACATAAAGGTATAGCTCTCGTTGTAGACGAATTCGGAGGTACAAGTGGAATTGTCACAATGGAAGATATACTTGAGGAAATTGTTGGAGAAATTGAAGATGAACATGATTATTCCGAACTTACTGAAAAGAAAATCAATGATAATGAATTTATTTTTTCAGGAAGGCATGAAATCGATTACCTCAATAATACCTATCATCTCGATATTCCAAAAACCGACG
>LJUQ01000012.1 GCA_001304505.1 Bacteroides sp. SM23_62_1 | reverse complement strand
AATTTGATTTTATTATCATTCATGAATCAGGGCATGAATGGTTTGCCAACAGCATAACATACAGGGATATTGCCGATATGTGGATCCATGAAAGTTTTACCAACTATTCCGAAAACCTTTATGTTGAATATCATTTCGGGAAAGATGCAGGGACAGAATATGTACTGGGAACCCGAATGGGAATAAGAAATGACCGTCCGGTTATAGGGATGTATGATGTGAATTACAGTGGATCAGGTGACATGTATCCTAAAGGTGGAAATATGTTACATACCCTGCGTCAGCTTGTGAATAATGATATGAAGTGGAGAGATATTCTCAGAGGTATCAATAAAGAGTTTTATCATCAGACAGTTACAACCAGTCAGATTGAAAATTATTTAAGTGAACAAACAGGTATTGATCTTTCGAAGTTTTTCGACCAATACCTCAGGGATGTGAGAATACCTGTTTTTGAATATTCAATCATAGGAAATGAATTATTCTATCGATGGAATAATTGTGTCAGAGGATTTGATATGCCTTTGAAAGTTACTATTTCAGGAACTGAGAAATGGCTTTATCCCGATGGTATGTGGGCAACAGCAGAAATTGATCCGGCAAATCCTAAGGTTAAAGTTGATCCGAACTTTTATATTGCAGTGTTGAATGTAACAGGCAGGTAATTTTTTATATCAGTTGCATTTCTGTGTTCCTAAACTTTTAATCCTTGCGGGGAAGTATATATTTATTTAACCCCTGCGGGGTTGAGTCCCGGATTTTTATTCTCGCCCGGCACTGTGTATCGGGTTATTCATAGTTTGACCCCTGTCGGGGTCTCCATATTGGATTATGCGACCCTGTAACCATTGCGACCCTCTTCACACACACCCTGAATCCCACACTCCCTTAGCCTTAGCCTTCTTCTAATGTATCTTTTCAGAAATCATCATAAGCACCTCCTTCTGATCGTATTGCCAGCAGTGTCCCTGCATGGGGGAGAATTTAATGACAGCATCTGATGTTGGATTGGATGCAGTATTCAGGAAATGTTCCATTTTACGCATAGCGGGGTTTAGATAAAAGTTATCCATATCACCCATCCAGATCCATATTTTCCCCTGGATTTTAGGTCCAAGGTCAGACCAGTTTGATTTTACATAATCAACTAGATCATATTTACGCCAGTATTCTGCAACCGAATAATCTATTTCACCTGTAACAGCATCGAATATTGGTATAGGTAATCCATTCTCTCCTTTTGGTCCAAAAAGCGCTGCAAACGCGCCTATCTGTCCACCTGAAGTAATATATGTGTTATCTACACCAAGGACATTTTCAAAGTACACAAAATCTTTCATAGTGATTACGGGATCGCCAGTAATATCTCTTTGCGCGGGACGAAGATTACCCCATTCATTGGTAAAGGCATTTTTATCCCTGTAAAGATTAATCAGTTGAAAATCTTCAAAGGTAACAGGATCGGGGCTGTATGAGAAAGCACCATTAAAGAAATCGGGGTAGAAAAGTTGTAAAGCCAGGGATACCCACCCTCCCGTAGAACACCCATCCAGAAACCTTGATTCAGGAATACCTTCTGCCCGGAATTCCTTTTCCAGAAATGGAATAAATTCATGAATGAGTGCATATCCGTAAGGGCCATTATTTTCAGAATCCAGTTGATAACAATCACCATATGGGCCTTCTCCATCCAGAAATACACTGATAATCTGGGGTGCTGTGCCTGAAAACCACCAATCTTTGAAGTCATTATCACTGGCCAGCAAATTTTGTGATCGGGTAAACCTGCCACCGTAACCGGCAATATTATACCTTACTGGAAATTTCCCGGACGGATTATTGTAAAAGTCAGAAGGTAACAGGACAGAAGCTTTAAGAAAGACAGATTTATCCCACCATGCTGAAAGAGTATCACTTCTGAATTCCACATACTTTACATATTTATCTTCTTTGAAGATTCTTTCCGGGATTAACCGGTCAAGGTTAATTTCCAGGGTGGTGTTTTTTTGTATTTCAATTTCTTTGACATCACTGTAAATATTACCCGGGGCATTGATGCCCGATTCATCCTGATCCTGATCCCATAATAGCTGAATAAAGTATTTACCCGGATTTAATTCTGAGAAAGTCCATTCAGATGTTTTCACGAATTCAGTGGTTGAATCGAGCATAAGAGATCTGGAAGGATCCCAATCCTGTATATTTACAGCAAAAATATGTACCGATTTATTTGGCCAGGTCTGGTACCTTGGCTGTATCCGTGAAGTCTGAGAAATAAAAACAAATAACCTTCCGGAAGAAATAAATTCCTGATTGATTTCATCAGATATGGATGCTTTAATGGTTAGATCATATACATCCTGTGCTGATAGTATTACAAAGGTTATTAAACCGGAAAATAATAATATAATCCTTTTCATGAGTAATGATTGAATTGTAAATATTTCGGCCCGCAGGTACAGGATAAACCGCCTGTTCGATAATAGAGTTATCATTATGCTTTTCATCATAGATTTTTTCAACCTGAGAGGTTCAGGACAGCCTGTTAGGTTGATGGGATTGTTTATCCTTTTTTTCCCTGAAGGAGGAAGGGACCAGGGTAAAATTTTCTATCCCAAATTTTCTTGCAAGTAGCTCAAGACCAACCAGGGAGATTACTCCTCCGGGCAGGATGACTGCAGTTACAAACAGCGAGAATCGTCCTACATCTTTTAGCTGTTCGATTGCTGCTCTGACTTCCTCTTTTGTTGGAGGATCAGTCCTGTCATTTAATTTCAGTTCGTGTTCAAGCATCCGAAAGAACAACTGGGCCATTTCCCTTGTTTCCTGGGTCTCGTTATCCAGTCCCTTCATTGTTCTATTGATATGATACTTTGCCCTACGTGCATACCTCCTGGCAAATAATTTATGTTCTTCCGTAATACCGTTTCTTAAAATGTCACGGATATTGTCGATCCACTTGTCCTTCATTGATTTATAATAGGAGTCCAACCTGAATAACAAATCTAAAAAATTTTGTTATTGAAAGATATAACCTTTTATTAGATAATTATGTTATTGCCTTCCCGGGGAATCCGGTAGTTTCAAGAGAATATAATAGTGTTTATGGTATTATCATAAATATGAATTTTGTCATAAAACCAGCCCTGTATTATTCATTTATTAAACCAATTTAACACTGAATGAAGCAATTAATATTAATAGCAGTCATATTCCTGTCAGGCTTTTCCTGTGAAAGGGTGGATTTGCCAAAAAATTTAATGGATGAGAAGGTCAGTGAAATCATTAAACCTTAATATAAACAACCATACTATTCAAATGAATTCTTAAATTGCTGAACACTCTCTTCATTCGCAAATTCCTTCAATTTGTTACCTGTTTCATCAACCAGGTAATAGAATAATCCTCCCCCTTTTGTTGCTACTTCTTTGCGGGCAATGATGAAATGATTTTCAAATGGCCCTGACTTCAGCAACTCAAAAAGTTCAGCACTGAATAATTCATTCCATTTCCCGTTTTGCAGATCAAGCTTGATTAAAATGTTTGATGTTGCAGTATGATTCGTTATAAAGTAGAGAAAATTTTCATCCCTTGATAATGTAGGATTTTCTACATGGAGTATATCATAGGTGTTTTCCAGGCCATCTTTAAAAGGCTTCTGGTCTGTAATAGTCTCTTCTATATAAGTGTTAATACCCACTTTCATAATTTTCTTCCTGGTATATTCACCTCCACTTTTCAATAATGTTTCATTTCTCAGGAATATAACCTGGTTTTTGACTTTTGAAAGGGTAGGTTTTTCATCTTTTTGGGTAAAGGTTAATTGTTTTTCTGTTCCATCTGTAAAAGCTACAAATATATTTCCACCCTTTTCAAAAGTTCTGAATTCTGATTCTTGCAGTATAGAATCAATCTTATCTTCCTGCGTGAAAGCGGCTAGTGGTAAAAGAATTAGCATAAATTTCAAGATAATTTTTCTTTTCATAACAGGGCTATTTATTTAGAAATCAGGACAATATGCAAAATTAATTTAACTATTAACATTTTTTGAAATAAACGAAGTAAAGTTATTGAATATTATAAATATATACAGGAATGATCTCTATCTCAATTCTGCTGGGGCAATTGTTATATCTCCTGCCAGTTAAAGAAACTGGTTTTTTTTCATCAGGTTGAATGATTTTATTGGATTCCATATTTTTACAATTCCCTTATTATTGAATTTTTCCATTTATAGCCTGTTAATAAAACTCACCTGCTGCGGTAAAAGTAATAATGTAATTGGAAATAATTTTTTCATTTCAATCCCTCCTTTATATTAGGAATGGTAATGATAAAATATTAATCTAAGGCTGTCTCAGGATTCTTATCCGGCAAGTGATTTTCTTAGTTCCTCGGCCATTTGTCTTAATTGGGGTTGTTTATTCCACAGTTCATTATCACAATCAATAAAATCCTCACAATGAGCACAGGTGATAACACCTCTTTTCGCTGCACATTTACTGGCTGAACAGCTAAAAAGTGCATTATCTGATTTACAGCCTTTACAATATATTTCTTCCGCTTTCATTCCCCATCTTGCCGCGACTTCATTTTTCAGATTTTCGTCATTATTTATTGTAGCAAGATAGGCATCACATTTGTCACAGGGGAGGGTACAATAAGCTATCATGAGATAATCTTCCGCTTCCTGATCATTGTTTTGTGATGAACTGCGATTTCTGTTACACGAAAGACAAAAACCTCCGATAGATATTCCAACACATAGTGGAATACTCTTTTTTAAAAAAATTCTCCGGGTATTCATGCTATAATTTCTTTCTTAAAATAATCAGAATTTTTGTTGTTAGTTTAAAACAATATAAATTTAAAAAAAATCGTGTATTATCAATCTTTAATTCAATGTATTAAAATACTAAAGGAAGGAATAATACACTAGTTTAGAACCTCAAATCATCGAGTATTATGAAAAATTCAATTAAGTTTTTATTAAAGATCCTGGTTAGTTTAACTATCCTGGTCGTAATGGTGGTTTTATCGGGTTGCCCTGATAGTCAGTCCGGGGAAAAAGACAAACAATCTGCAGAAAAAAATGCCGGATGTGATACTGTTTATGTAATTAAGCAAATTAACGAGGGCATATGGGTGATTAATGAAAACGGCGGAGTAAATATGTACCTTGTTATTGGTGAGGACAGTGCATTGCTAATTGACACAGGTTTTGGTACAGGGAATCTGCTGGGATGCGTGAAGTCAGTAACCGATTTACCTTTGATAGTTGTCAACACACATGGATACCCCGATCATGCCGGAACGAATTATCAATTTAAAGAAGTCTGGGCCCACCCTTTGGACTTCGAAGCAGTCAGGCAATTTAGTAATCTTGAAGTAGTGGAAAACCAGGATAATACAAATTCTACTGGAGAAGTAACTGATGACAAGGAGGAACATTCATCCCTGATACTGTTGCCATTAGAAAATGGCTATATACTCAATCTTGGTGACAGAAATCTTGAAGTAATTGAAGTACCTGGTCATACACCGGGAAGTATCTGCCTGCTGGATTCTGACCATAAGATTCTATTCACAGGTGATAACAACAACGTTATTGTATGGCTTTTCCTTGAGGGCTGTGCTCCACTGGAAACTTATATGCAATCTTTAGAAAAACTACAACAGAGATCAGATGAGTTTGACATGATAATGCCGGGACATGGTTCTCCTCTGGAAAGGGATTTTATTGATGAACAGATAATATGTGCAAAGAATATACTTGATGGCAGTTGTAAGGGAGAGCTTTATGAATCATTTGCAGGAGAAGGGCGTATATGCTATTATGAAAGAGCCGGGATCGTATTTAATCCGGATAATTTATTTAATGATAAATAACCTGTTGAATAAACCAGACAAGCAGGTTAATAAACGAATAAAATATTTGTAAAGGGCTGTATCTCAGCTTATTCTTCACGCAAATATATTCTTACAGGAAAATCCTGTTTAACGGTTTTCGTTGCTGAACAGCCAGCTCAGATTACCAATTGCCAGACCAAGATCGTGCATAGCCCATCTATTATATTCATTGTTATGTTCAAAATGGGTTTTAATCAATGTCATGATCAGGACTGGTGCATGCATTGCCCAGATTTTATTTCCTTCTGAAAGACAGTCAACCAGTTTATTATATCTTTCTTCGTGATTTTTGGTAGCATAAATAAACCGCCAGGGTTGCTCATTCATTGCGGATGCTGCCCAGCGGGCTGCTTCAAATAAGGTCAGAAGGACTTTTTCATCAACCTGTTTCGAAGAAAAGGCACGAGGGCTCCACCGCCTTTGTATTAATTCATGAACCGGATGATCAAAATTAGGTCTGGGTTTCATATTCAATTATTTTTGTTTATTCATAAGGTATATTCAGCGCATCCATAATACCGATCATATATCCAAATGCAAATACCTTCCCCTGCATACCGTATCCCCGGCTTTGCTCATCTTCGCCGGAAAGTGTTGGGGCGTGATCGGGACGGATAGGACCGTTAAATCCTGCTCTGGAATATATTTCAAGCATTCTTGGCATATCAGTCGGGCCATTGTCATGAAATGTTTCATGAAAACGATCTGCTGTTCCTTCGATGTCGCGGAAATGTACGAAAAATACCTTTCCCTGTTCGCAAAACTCCCTGGCCAGTTCATAAATATCTTCTCCCATTGCTCTGAAATTAGCCTGGCAAAAAGTAATACCATTGACCGGACTGGGGGCAATACTCATTAGTCGCCGGAAATTATCTGCACTGGTAAGGATACGACCAATCCCCCGCAGTGGCGAGATGGGTGGATCATCCGGATGAGCCGCCATTCTAACATTAAATTTTTCAGCAACCGGAATGACCCGTTCAAGGAAATAGGTCAAGTTTTCCCACATTTGTTCTTCACTGATTTCTCCCCATTGGGTTAATCCCTGTTTATTTGCATCTTCCATGCTGAATTCGCTTGTCAGTGCTCCACCCCGTTCAGGAATATCAAATTTGGTCCTGTACCAACCAAGGCCGGCCATGAAGTTATAGCATATCATGTTGATACCTGCTTTACTGAGCGCCTCAATGGCAGCATTTGTATTTCGTATCTCTTCGTCACGGCCGTCCAGACCCAGTTTAATGTTCTCAAATGGGACCGGATGGCCTTCAATGCCGGCGATGGTAAATCCGGCTTCGGCAAAATCATCCATGAGCTTTTTTGCTGCTGCCTCATACTGGTCACGTCCAATCTGTCCGAAGGGTGCTCCCGTGATCGCATGTGTGACACCAAGCTGTCTGCAGATCTTAAACCGTTCGGGATTTTGTAAACTGAGATGCATTGACAATTGTAATTTTCCCTGTCCCGGTGGATAATTTATTTTCGGTATTACAGGATTGATGGTTCCGATTACCGCTAATGCCAGATTTTTCCTTAACCAGGACCTGCGTGAATAAGGTTCCATGACTGAGTTTTTGATTATGATTGGATAAATTTACACAATCATTTTAATGTACTTAAAGGAAATCAGAACTACTTTCGTCGGTAATATGAATGTTATGGCTGGAGAGCCGGGCTCTGTGAACAGTCGCTGTAAAAAGAAACGTCCCGGCTGAAAGTCGAACTCCGCAATAGGCTTATAATATTACAAAAGGTCCGTCTAAAGTCAACCACTATTGAAATTAGTTATGACACAATCCCCGGAAAACATTTAATGTTCTGCAGAAAAGGGATTGTGACCCGGCGACAAAAACACTGCAACAGGGTATTAAAATGATGTTGATAAATCAGGATATTATCAGGTATCTTAGAAAGAGATCGTTCATTATCTTTATTAGTTTTTGAAGGTTAATCTTCATTTCATCTATATTTTACAACAATAAATGCGTGACAAGCTTCACATAAATATCAACCTTAATATCAGGGGAATGGGGCCGTCAGCGACGCTGGCCATCAATGAAATGAGCAACAGGATGATTAAAGAAGGTAGAGAGGTATTTAAGCTAGGACTTGGCCAATCACCTTTTCCGGTCCCTGAACCCGTTGTGGAAGCCCTTAGGCAGAATGCACATCAGAAAGAATACCTTCCGGTTAAAGGATTACCTGAGCTGCAGGAGGCTATTGCGAATTTTAACCTGAGGAAACATAACCTGAGATGCACCCCGGAGGATGTATTGATTGGCCCCGGGTCAAAAGAACTGATCTTTCTCCTTCAGCTCGTGTATTACGGTGATTTGATTATACCCACACCCAGCTGGGTGTCCTACTCACCCCAGGCCAGGATTGTGGGAAGGAATGTCAACTGGATTCCGACAAAAGCTGATAACAACTGGCGTTTAAGCCCCGACATGCTTGAAATGATATGCAGAACGGACCCGACCAGGCCACGAATAGCTATTCTGAACTACCCTGCCAATCCTACCGGATATACCTATCCCCTTGAGAGACTCGAGAGGCTGGCACATGTGGCCAGGCGATATGGTGTAATCCTGGTGTCAGATGAGATTTATGGGTTGATTCATCATAATGGTAAACATGTTTCAGTTGCTAATTATTACCCGGAAGGGACAATTGTAAGTTCTGGAATGAGCAAATGGTGTGGAGCAGGTGGATGGAGGCTGGGATGTTTTACCTTTCCGGCGAAGCTGCGGTGGTTGCTGGATGCTATTGCCAGTGTAGCGAGTGAAACTTACACAGCAACATCATCCCCGATACAATATGCTGCCATTACAGCTTTTGAAGAAAATTCCGAGATTGAGAATTACCTTTTGCACTCGCGCAGGATTTTAAAAACTATTGCTAAGGTTCTGGTAGATAAGCTGCGGAATATGGAAATTGATATACAACTGCCACAGGGTGCCTTTTATCTGTTCCCTGACTTCAATCCATACAGGGGAAAACTTGAAAAATATGGTATTTACACCTCCGGGGAATTATGCAAAAGAATACTTGAAAAAACAGGTGTAGCCATGTTACCCGGAAGCGATTTTGGAAGGCCACCTGAAGAGCTGACCACACGTATTTCATATGTAGACTTTGACGGTGCAAATGCTCTGGAAACTTCCGGGAAAATACCCGTTGAGAAAGAACTTAATTCAACCTTTATGAAAGAAAACTGCCCGAAGCTGGTAAAGGCTTTTGATCTTCTGGGTGACTGGCTGGCAGCATTGTAGTACAAGTATGGATTAATCTACCAACACAAAGTATAGGTTTGAATTCTGCTTGATCCCCACTGTCCGCTTTGCGGGCATCTCCCCCTGCCTGCTGGGGAGACATAAAGGGGATGATGAATATATTACCTGCTAATGCTGATGTTTAGTTATAAAGTGTTAGCCGCATCTTCTGATAATCCTTCCGGTTCTGCATGGACATGGATTTCACACCTTTCAACAATCTTGGAGATTTCGCTTTCAACCTTGTGAGATATCTCATGGGCCTGCTGAATATTCAGGTCGGGATTAACATGGATAGTGACCTCAATAAAAGTGTCGGCACCTGAAGTTCTGATTTTTATATCGTGATAGTTTGTTATTTCTTTTATCCCCCGGATCGCAGTTTCGATCTTATAATAGGTGCTTCTTGGAGCGGTATCCAGAAGTACTTCAATAGACTTTTTACCCAGTTTGTATGTAGCATAAAGGATGATTACTGCCACAAATAGTGCAGCAATGGGGTCAGCAAAGAAAAATCCAAATTGAGCACAGATTAATCCAAGAAATACAACCGCAGAACTCCATATATCTGAAGAAAAATGTAATGCATCAGCTTCCAGAGCCTGGCTGTTGTATTTTCTTGCAACTCTCCTGAGAGCACGTGTTCTCCAGATATTAATAACAATAGAGCAGATCACGACAATATAACTCCAGGCATTGACCTCAATATGAGTCTGTCCGGTAGAAAGCCGGCTTATTGCCTCATATATAATCCAGACACAGGTGATAAATAATAAAATAGTCTCAATAAAAGCAGATAAATTTTCAACTTTTCCATGTCCGAAATGATGTTCGCGATCAGCAGGTTTATCGGATATCCTGACTGAAAAATAAGTTATCACTGCAGCAAATAAGTCCAGAATCGAATGCAATGCTTCCGAAAGAATTCCCAGGCTACCTGTTAATAAACCGACTATTAATTTAAATCCGGATAGGAAAACTGCAGCAAAAACCGAGACTAATGCAACTGTCTTTTTCTCATTTTTCATGAAGCAACACTTAAAACAGCTGATAGCATAAATTTATTTTGTAAGATTATTCTAGAATCATGATACTATAAATATAACACTTAATATTTACAGAAAATATATTGTTGGATATAACAGGGGAAGCAGTAAATAATTGTGTTAACCTGTCAATATTTTTCGGGAAATACTGTTATGCCAAAATTAATTACTCCAAGTTGCTGGTTAAAAGTTACATCCCAAACCGCAACAAACAACTCTGGTTGATTTTTAATAACGCGGGTTTGATCCTACAATTCGTTATGATTATAATTATCGGGCACAGGTATTATTTTTCCTGAATAAGCAGCCAGGCATCATAATATTTAGGATAATTTGTACGGATTCTTTTGATTTCATTTCTGGCTTTCAGAATATCATCCGTAGCCATTACTGAAACCCTGTACAAACCTGCTTCATTTTTTAACAGGTCGGATAAAAATCCATCCTTTTCAATCTCTTTCTGATAGTTAGTCGCATTTTCCGGGATCCTGAAACTCCCGATTATGACAAAATACCTGGCTGGATCGGGTGGAAGGTTATTGACAGGTACCAGCTTCTCTTCTATTTCAATAATTTGTTGTTCAACAGCTTTTTCAGGACTCATTTCGGTTACAGACGTTTTCGCTGTTTGTTTTGAATGATCCGGCGCGATAGCTGATTTCTGGGGACCGCCGCAGCCTGTAAAAATCAATACAAGGAATAATAGTATTATAATATGTTTCATCTGTCAGGGCATTAAATTTGTTATGCGAAATTATTAAATCGGCAAATCAGGATTAACTGTGGTATAACAGATATTATCAACAATTACAGGTAATGAATTGTTAATATTCAAACAGCGTATAAACAGATTTTAGACTTCTTCAGTATTGGTCGACTGATTTTTATAAATCATGTTTTTGAAAGGAGGCACGGACAATTTTATTTTTTTTGTAGCTAAGCCAATAGAAAACCAGGAATAATACGAAAGTAAGAATAATTGTTGCTATAGAGTTTTCGGGGCCGAATTTTCCTCCTGTTAGTAAATCAGGTCCCGATAGATTACTTTTAAAAAGAGCATCAACTTTATATTCATCTGTTCCGGATAATGTAACTCCATATAATACCTGTGTAAAATTCCAGCCAAAATGAAAAAATACCGGGAGCCATAATCTTTTTGCAAAAGTGAACATTATACCAACCATCATTCCACCAATCACTACTGCGAAAAAACTTTGAATGGTCATACTTTCATTTGTAATATGAAATAGGCCGAACAGTAAACCTGAGATTACAAGAGACAGGTTTGTTCCAAGGCTATTTTCAATAATCCGGTAAATAATCCCCCTGAATAATAATTCTTCAACAAATACCAGACTTATCATCATGATAAAAAGTGGAATCAAAGAAATTTGAGGGCTGAAGGATTCTATCTTAAAGAAACCAAATATTGCCAGGAAAAGTAGAATCAGTGATATTGTTCCTGCTGATAATAAAAGCCCAGCCAGCAAATCTTTTACCAATCCCTTTTTTCCCAGCTCGGTAATTTCCCGTTTTTCCAGCTTGTTGTAAAAGAGCCAGTATAAATATGGCATCAGGATTAAAAGTGTCAGGACAGCCCGGAGACAACGGTTTAAGGTTTCTTCAATTCCCAGAGCATTGAATAGTGGTTTAAGAGCGAATCTGTTTAACAGCAGAGGAACCGCAATACATATAAGTATTCCAACAATAATTCTAACAAGTGGGAAATTGAGAAATTTCAGGATTGGTTTTTGCATAACAGTCTGTATTTAAAGAATAAATTTATGCAGAATTAAATATCCTTGAACATAAATCATTCAATAAAATTTTCATAGCATTATCAGGAACCGACATCTTGTTGCTTCGTTACCGTAAATTCTTATTCATATCTCAAACTGTCTGCAGGATTGATTCTTGAAACCCTGAATATCTGGTATAGCATGCTGAGAACAGCAAAAAGCAACGTTAACAGGAAAGCCACTAAATAAGGTACGGAGGAAAAATCCACCCTGTATGGGAAAGACTGTAACCAGTTTCTTACAAGGTAATATGCTATGGGCCAGGCAAGGAGATTACCAATGACAATGAGCCATAGAAATTCTCTGGCAAAGACACCGGTGATAGTTGCAAAGCTGGCACCCATCACTTTCCTGATCCCCACTTCCCGGGTTCTCCGGGAAGTTATGAAAGCGACAAGTCCATATACTCCCAGGCAGGCAATTACGACCGCCAGCAGAGAGAGATAAAAGACGATTCTTGCCAGTTTGTCTTCTTCAAGGTACATCCTTGCATGGAATTCATCAACAAATTCAAAGTCAAATATCTGATCAGGGTAAAACATTTCATATACCTTCCGTATTTCATCCAGCGTATTTTTCATATCTGTGCCATCCAGCCTGATGGATATACTCCAGCCCACCATCTCACCATTGTATAATCTGAGCATAACCGGAGTAATAAGATTATGAGCGGATAAGAAATGATAATCTTCCACAATACCCACAATTGTTGCAGTAGTTACTTTATAGCGTTTATAATCGCGGAAATAATATATTTTTTTCCCAATGGGATCCTGGAGGCTCATACTGTTCAGGGCAGCCCGGTTTAAAATAACCTGGTTATTTTCGTTTAAAGTATCTCTCTGCGGACCTTTAAAACCTTCCCCTTCAGTTAGTTTTATTTCATAGGTATTAAGATAATGTTGGTCGGTATAATTAATATTAATACGGATGAACTCTCCTTCAGGTACTCCCTCCCACACAATGCCTGTCCAGTTTTCCGAATTGCATACTGCATAATCATGAACAGAAGCGTCGATAATCCTTGGATCCCTTAGAAGTTGTTCTCTGAATGTATTGATATGTAACATGGAAGAATCATTGAGATATACTCTCACAACCTGTTCCGGATTAAAACCGAGATTTTTATTTTTCAGATAATAGGTCTGCCTGACTACTCCGATAGCACCTACAATCAACACAACTGAAATGAAAAATTGTATACAGATTAAAACTTTCCTAAGAGTTGGATTTCTACTTCCGCCGGTATCCTGTTTACGAAGAATTGAGATAGGTTTAAATCCGGAGATCAAAATGGCAGGATAGATCCCTGATAAGATTCCAAGAATAATTCCTATGAAAAAAATAAGAAAAAATAAGGGGAGGTTATGCAGGTATTTAAAATCCAGTTCACGACTTACTATATGATTAAACCATGGGAGAATAGATTCAAAGATTACAAATCCCAGAAACAAGGAAATGATAACCATTATAAGTGATTCTCCAAGGAATTGTGTTAATAAAAGGGACCTTGTCCCGCCAGAAACTTTCCGTATGGCAACTTCATGTGTTCTAACAGAAGAATATGCTATTGATAGATTAGTGAAATTTACACCTGCCATCAGCAATAAAAACAAAGCAATGGCAAAAAGAATATAAACATTCTGGATACTGCCAATAACAGCAAAGTCGTCAGGCACATCTGCATACAGGTGAATATCCCTTATCGGACGTGCATCGAGCTCGTTAAGAATCTCCTCATCAATAAATTTTTTCAGGATGTACCTGATTTTTAACCTGAATTCCTCCATCTGTTGCCCCGGTTTTAACATAACATACAGATGAACCCAGTTATCTCCCCAATATGTAAATGGTATTTCGCCTATAACATTAACCGGAATCAACAAATCAAAATCCAGGTGAGAATTTTTTGGTATATCATACAGGATCCCTGTTACTTTAAAAGGGGTTCCATTAATTTCATATGGTTTTTCAAAGGGATCTTCCTCACCAAATAATTTCTGGGCTGTTTCCTGCGTAAGTACAACACCCTGAAGATCAGTTAATGCATTATCAACATCTCCTTTGAACAAAGGGAAAGTAAAGGCTTTTAGAAAGTCTTCCTCCACATAATATGCATTAACATTAAAGGCTTTATTTTCAGTATCAGTAAGCGTTATCTGTGAATTAACCAGGCGCATGGAAGCCTCTATCTCCGGGAACTCATCCTTTAAAGCCTTCCATAAAGGGGTAGGCAAACCGGTCATCCGCTCAATCCTTCCACCGGCGTTCATGATCTGTTCAATCCGGTACAGCCGGTCTGCATTTTTATGAAAATTGTCAAAACTGAGTTCAAACTGGATATAAAGGGCAAGTGCTATAAATATGGCCAGTCCAAATGAAAGTCCAAGTACGTTTACAATCGTGTATGAACGATGCCTGACCAGGTTGCGGAAAGCTGTTTTAATATAATTTCCCCACATATATTTTTTAAAACACAAATTCAAATTTTATACCATCTCATTCTTTTGTCTGAATATCAGCAATTTATAATTTTATTCATCAAAAAACAAATAAAATATGTTCAAATATTGAACGCAGAATGTTTAATTTTTTAACATTTTGATGTAATTTTATCATTTGATCATAAAATTTATTTGGGGCTGTGTAATAACTACTTTTTCATTCAGAGACGATGGAGATTTTACAGAATATAGTTCTCAACTTCACTCCATACCCTATCCCCTTCCCATGAAGTGGGAAGGGGAACAGGGACCCCCTACGGCCTCCCCCTTTTAGGGGGGAGGATTGGAGGGGGGTGAAGTGATATTTTAGCTATTTATTGAAGTTGTGACACCCCCCCGAACCTTTACAAGCTTTCAAAAGACCTTAACCAGTTTCGCAATTAAGGTATTGCAAGGGTAATAAATATGTCAAATATTATAATTTAAAGAAAAATCAATGTCTGGAAAAATACTGATCGTCGATGATGATATTCATGTACTGGAATCGCTTGAATTATTGCTGAAGTATGAATTTGAAAAGGTAGTGACATTACCGGATCCCAAAAAAATAATAGAACATCTGGTACTGGAATCTTATGATATGATTCTTCTTGATATGAACTTTAAAGCAGGGGCCAACACAGGTGAAGAAGGATTTTACTGGCTGAAAAAAATTCTTCGCCACGACAGGGACGCTGTTGTAATTCCCATAACTGCTTATGGAGATGTTGACATTGCTGTGAGAGCAATGAAATTGGGAGCAACTGATTTTATTCAGAAACCATGGAACAGTGACAAGCTGATCGGCACATTAAAGACTGCCTATAAGCTGCGACAATCAAAAATAAAAGTGAGAAAACTGGAAATGGAAAACAGGAATCAAACTCTGAAGGAAGATATTGATAGATTCTACCCCGGATTCATTGGAGAATCCCCCCCGGTAATACAGGTATTTAAAATAATTAAAAAAGTAGCAGTGACGGATGCCAATGTATTGATTCTTGGAGAGAATGGCACAGGTAAGGACCTGGTGGCCAGGGAAATACACAGACAATCAACAAGGACAGATGAAAATTTTGTAAGTGTTGACCTGGCATCCCTCAGTCCGACACTCTTTGAAAGTGAGTTGTTCGGTCATACGAAAGGTGCCTTCACAGATGCCCGGTCAGATCGGGAAGGAAAATTTGAGACTGCTTCAGGAGGAACTCTTTTCCTGGATGAAATTGGGAATCTCCCTCACTCATTGCAATCCAAAATTCTAACCGTCCTTCAAAACAGGGAAATCACACGAATCGGATCAAATAAACCTATTGGAATAGATATCAGATTAATTTCTGCAACAAATCAGAACCTTATAAGGTTAATAGAAGAGAACCTTTTCAGGCAGGATTTATTTTACAGGATCAACACAGTCCAGATTGAATTACCACCACTGCGTGAGAGGGGTAATGACCTGCTTTTGTTAACGGAATATTTTCTTATTAAATATTCAACGAAATATCAGAAACAAAACCTAAGAATTGAACAACGGGCAATGGAAAAACTCAAACACTATTCGTGGCCCGGGAATGTGAGGGAGTTACAACATGCTATTGAAAATGCTGTCATTCTGTGTGAATCGAATGTTTTATCACCTGACGATTTTTCTTTCCAGACATCTCTTTCCTTGCAGCAGGAGAGTCTTAAGCTGGAGGATATTGAACGGGTAGCTATCGAGAAAGCACTGGTTAAGAATAATGGAAGGTATAAAGATACTGCCAGAGAACTGGGCATCTCAAGAACAACCCTGTATCATAAATTAAAAAAATATGAGATACAATAGTTTCTATGTGAATATACTGACCAGAATAATCCTTTTAAGTGCCACTAATTTCGCTTTTTTCTGGTTTCTGGTTAGCACCGGAAGATTTTTCTCTATAGTCTTTCTGGGATTCCTGATCATTACACAGATTGCCGGGCTTATTCATTATGTGAATACAACCAATCGCAATCTGGCAAGTTTCCTTCTGATGATTGGCGAGGAAAGTGTTGAATTTATGCATTTGAAAGAAAAAGTTGAAAAAACCTTCAAAGGATTACATTACAGTTTTCAAAGGTTGAATGAGGAGATCAACCGGGTAAAACTTCAGCGTGAATATTCCGATATTCTGTTCCGTAATGTGATGAGTCATATGGATACAGGTATCCTTGTATGGAACAGAGCCGGCTCTATCCAGGTTGTCAATGAATCAGGACTGGGTCTTCTGAACGTCAAAGATCTTAAACATATATCTGAACTGGATTTTCAATATCCGGGCCTTAGCAGTCGAATCCAGACATTGAAACCAGGAGGGAGCTCAGTTATTATTCTTTCAAATACCCTGGGTGAGAACCAGCCATTTTTATTCAGGGCTAAGAGTTTTTTATTGGGCAAGGAACAATTGCAACTGGTATCGTTCCAGGATATACAATCGGAGCTCGAAGAAAAGGAAATGGAGTCATGGCAGAAACTGATCCGGGTCCTTGCGCATGAAGTGTCCAATTCCATAACACCAATTACTACCCTTGGAACCAATATAGGTAACAGAATAAAAGCCTTATGGAAAGAGACCGAAACAGAAGTGAAGGTGCCCGGTCCTGTCATGAAGGATATTCACCGGAGTGCGGAATTAATTGAACAACGCGGGAATGGATTGATCGACTTCATCGGGCATTATAAGAGCTTTATACGACTCCCGGAGCCGGATATGAAAAATGTGGTTTTGAGAATATTATTTGATGATGTGTGTTCGCTATGCTCCGCAGAAAGCTCTGAAGAATCAACGATCATACACAATAAAATCCAGCCTCCAGATTTACAGGTAACTGCTGACAGAAAAATGCTTGAACAGGTTCTGATCAACCTGCTACAGAATGCACTCAAAGCCATTTCAGTAAATCCAGACGGAGTAATCAATGTTGAAGCATATATGCAAGAAAATAGAACGGTAATAATAAATATTTCTGATAATGGCAAAGGAATTCCGGAAGATATCATTGACCAGGTATTTGTACCCTTTTTTACCACAGATGAAAAGGGTACCGGTATTGGACTAAGCCTTAGCCGCCGTATCATGTACCTGCATGGAGGTACAATCCGGTTGCGATCGGTTGAGGGAAAAGGAACGACTGTTATTTTGATATTCCCGGGGAAAAAGCCTTGATGAAAATTATCCTAAATTTCACACTGTTTTTCAATATTTAATTTGCTCAACCAGTAAATCATATATATAAATTCCCTGGTTTATAGATTGACTGATCTGAACGATAATTTCACCTGAATTGTCTAACTTTTCCGGCAGTACGGCTTCAACAATCATAAGGTTCCACATACCGGGGAGATGATAAAGGTAGTATGGCAGGGTTGTATGATGAATAATGCGGTTCCATTTATCCCTGAAAACTGATAATTGTAAGCTACATGATTGTTCCCTGAGTATCTCAACGGGATAATAATAAATACTGGCCCTAATTCCTGTGAACTCAGGATCGATTTCATTCCCGCTGATTCTGACCGTATAACCGCTGTGGGAAGTGGTATCGAGCAGTGTACAGGCCCGTCCGGCAATGATCGTATCAGGGAGATTTGTCAGTGTATCAATATCAAATGGTATGTATCGGATAGTTTTTATCTGTTTGATATCATCATCATTATAAAAAGAAAGTGTGTTAAGCTGATCATAATTGTAATTTTTCTCAGTCATTGTGTCTTTTCTGAAAACGAAAATGTTATAGTAATTTTTTCCAAGAACCCAGAAATAATTAACAGGTTTAAATAATTTAATCAACTTCAGGGACGGATCATCAACAAGGCTCTTCAGCGACACCCTTCCTTCATTTGCTCCGAAGTGGGCATCCCAGACAATGTAACTTCCTTCGGGGATTTTTTCTCCGGGATTTTCGGGGTTTGGAAGAAATTGATTAATCCTCTCCCTGTCAAAATAATTAACACCCATATAATGTTGCAAAAGGGGGTCGAAAAAGTAAATCTTTCCTTTATCAAGTGCATGATGTTTCAGCCATTGACTGGCTTTGAAAATAAGTCTTTCCGGTTCATTGAAGCGTCGTGGGATGGTATAAACTTTAAATGGTGTAATAAAGATAAAATACAGCAGAATAGCATATATGCCTGTTTTCAGCCAGATATTTATAAACCGGGGTTTTGTTATCAGGTTAATACCCTGCAGGCAATATATTGAAGCCAGGGGCAGAACCGGTGTCATAAAACGAATCAGACCACCCGAGCCAACCGTGCCCCTGTACCATGCATAGGAATGAGCTGCAATATACACAAATAAGGGTCCCAGGATAACAAATAATTCAGAGAGTTTATGGGAATATTTAAATGAGAATTCAGAAAACAATCGGGTAAGGCTGTATAATAATCCAGTGATAAACATCAGAGTAAGAGGAATCCCAAGGATCCTGGCCGCATTGCTTACGTAATAGAAAATACTTCCACTGCCATAAATACCGGATGTGTCACCATATGGCCATTGATGAATGATCCAAAGCAGGTCATGGTAATAGAATGCCCCGGCCAGACTAAATAGTGATACTCCTGATAGGAGAAAAGGTATCGCTTTCCATTTTTTATACCATGCAAAAATGACAAGATAAACAGGGATAATAACGATTCCCTCATTCCGGATAAATGGAAGAAAAGATACAACGACTGAAGAAAAGATATATTTTTCCTTAAAAAACAGATAGGCAGCAACTATAAGTGCAAAACCAAATAAGATTTCTGTCATTCCTGATACAATCATCACAGTATACATCGGAGCAAAGCAAATAAACAGGATTAACAGCCAGGCATCTTTATACTGCATGATTCTGGCAATCAGGTAGGTGAAATAACATGTGAGCAACCCGATGAGGATGTTGAAGATAATTACACCCTCCATTCCAAACCTGGCGAAAGGTGCAGCGAGAAGGGTATAAACAGGTTTGCCCCAGAGATCCAGGATTAAATGCGGGTATTGAAAAACATTACTGGAGATGTTATAATGTGAAATATCATCTGCTCCGCCATATGTTCCTTCCTGCAGGAAGGAGATAACCAGGAAAAATATAAAGAGTATTCCCAGGAGGGTGAATGCGATCAGCCTTTCGTCCGGATATTTAAACTGCCTCATCTTCAGATTCTTTTTCTGAAGAGATTATATTTTACAATGCAGAGAAGGGCACGGAATCCATCTTTCCACTTGATTTTTTTCCCTTCTTCATACCTTCGCCCGTAATACGATATCCCGACCTCATAGATCCTGATGCCGGGGATCCTGGATATTTTTGCCGTGACTTCCGGTTCAAAACCAAATCTTTTTTCCTTGAGATTTATACTTTTAATAATCTCCTTCCGGAAACATTTGAATCCTGTTTCCATATCGGTCAGATTCAGGTTGGTGAATATATTTGACAGGAATGTCAGGAAACGGTTTCCTATCGTATGCCAGAAGAATAATATCCTGTGAGGATTGGATCCCATAAATCGTGATCCATAGACAACATCAGCATGACCTTCTATGATTGGACCCAGTAAAATCATATATTCGCGTGGATCATATTCAAAATCAGCATCCTGGATGATTATGCAATCGCCCGTGGCCTGGTTAAAACCCGAATGTAAAGAAGCACCCTTTCCAAGGTTTTTATCATGGTTCACAAGCTTGATTGCGACATCCGGGTTTTTGTCTATATACTTCTGCACAATTTCCATTGTATGATCGGAGGAATGATCGTTAACAACAATGATCTCCTTTTTGATATTATCAAGATCAACCTGAACAACTTTATCCAGAACCGTCCCGATGGTTGATTCCTCATTATATGCCGGGATAATAATTGAAAGTGTTTTAATACTGGAAGTCATTTCCCACTCTTATAATATTCTTAATGATAAATGAATAAGGGTGTTAAGGTACTAAAAACTGAATTATTTTGATTGTTATCCTGATGTTATTTATAAAAAAGGTCCCAGAGAGCCACTGTGTGTTTAAGAGAACCACAGAGATGCATTCCCTGTGTATCTCATTTATCTCTGTGGCCCTCTGTGACCTTATTTACAAATGAATATGAACTATATCTGGTTATTTTAAAATCATCAAAATAAGCAGAATCATTGCCTGTATACCAGAGATATATTTTCATTTCTTTACCATCCATTTCCCCGGGAACAAAGAATTCTGCAGAAATATTATACCAGCCCGGCACCGTATCCGGAATTATCGTATTTTCATTATAATAGAATACGTCAGACGTTAATGCAGAGGCAATAATCAATCCCTTTTCAGGGACACCGGAATATTTAACTTCTATTGCAAAGCTCTCACCTGTCTTAACCTGTGGGAGAGTTATTGTCATGCCAAAGGGATGTGAAGGATTAAGTTTGGCAGAATACTTTCCTGACCATGATGTTTCGTCACTCTGTGTTATTCCAAATTCAAATAAAAGGGAATCAGAGAAGGAAAGGTAGTCCTTGCTGTCATTTGTAACCTGCTCGGCATCGCACAGTATAGACTGCAGGATCTTTCTTTCAGGGATTGTAAAATTGGGATTTTTATTTACCAGATCGAAAATATGGATCTTATTAAAACGGCCCACGAGGTTTGTAGCATAGCTCTGAAGATATGGTTTCACGATAAGTTCTTCCAGGTCCCTGACAATCATGTATTTAGCCCCCTTATCTATGGAGTGTTGAATACCGGTACTATCCCTGTTATAAAGGATTTTTTCTCCTTCACCAAATTGTGTTTCAATGTGTTCAATCCATCCTTTACGGTTCATCAGGTAAAGAGGAAGCTGCGTTTCACCTGAGATGGAAATAACTGTATCCTTCAGCAGGATCCCATTCTGTTCCAGAAAAGGTGTGATTTCATAGTAATCATGAAGCATGTAATAAATGTTTTCTTTATTGTTATATCTTTCATCCAGTTTGGATTTAGCATACCAGAGATGATAAATGACAAAGCAAAAAAACAGGGATTTTAAAATGAGGGATTTAAAGAGTCTGTAATGTTTTTGCTTCATAAGGCTGAATGAAGAGATAATTATGAATATTGGCAGAATATAGATGTTGATTGTATAATAATCGTGATCCTTCAACATAAAAAATTGCATCAGAACATAAAGCAGGACAATTGGAATAAGAAACATAATGGTATAGAACAGGAGAGGATGAGCGGAAAGACGGTTAACCAGCATATAAATAAACAATATGATAAGGAAGAAATATATCCAAATACTGAAATACTGAGTGAACCAGATTTTAACCACAGCCTTGATGACATTTCTTGTAGCTTCCGTATTCATATCCCAGATGGGGAATGACCTTGTTGAGAAGTAATAACAGTCATGGATTTGATTATACCGGTGCGCATAAACTATCCATAAAAAGATAATAATGACACCAGGGATATAAGGGATAATCCGTTTTAAACCATTACCAAAAATCCTTCTGCCATCCTGATGGCAACGGATAATATTCAATCCTTCCAGAGTAAATATTATCGCAAGGGATAGCAGGCTGAAAAGCCCGGTTATTTTAAATGCACCGGCAAGGAAAAAGAATAATGCGCTGAGATAAAGATTTTTATGTTGTCCATGAATATAATAATTGATAAAATAAAACCATGCCATAATAACAAAAGCCAGTGCAGAGGTATTTGTCAGGTAATTATTAGCATAATAGGCTATTACGGGTGATGAAAGCAGGATGAGAGGCAGTGATACCGACCAGAATATATCATTCAGCAATACATACAGAAGCCTGAAAAAGTAAAATAGTCCGAGGAAGAAAATCAGGGTATTGATGATTCTGTAAATAAAGTCATGATACCCAAACATTTTATAAAGTATTGCCACCAGGTAATACAGGAACGGCAATTCGCTGGGTGCACATTTACCACTGGTCCCATCATCGGAGGTCAGGTTGTGGATTTCGGGATGAAAAAAATCCATATCACTCTGGTAATAATTCAGGGCTAATGACGCACAATCTGCCTGCCTGGGGAAGTGAATAGACTGAGGTTTTTTAAGCAGGATCTCAGGGTAATTAAAATACCAGGCGATGATAAAAAGAGTAAAAATAAAAATTACTGTGCCAATAAGTTTAAATCGGGTGGATGTCGCTTTTTGATCTGGCATATCAGCTCCATTTCAGATCATTAGTCAGTTTGGTCTGGAAACCGGAAATTCTGGAAAAAATATTGCGAGTCATACTTCGCTCTATTTCCGTCAGATCCTGTGAGGAAATTATATTTTTAGGGATCTCATTATTCAGGATAGAAGCCAATTGTATTTTAAAGCGGAGGCCCATAAGGAAATCATAGGCATGTGTGATTTCATCATATTCTGATTTATTAATCTCACCTTTTTGGAATATTTTTTCAATACGCAGAATTGTATTTGTTTCTATTATCCGGTGATAAAGTGAGTATATGCGTGCAAAGTCAGTCACAGGCATAATTCCTGTTTTGAGGTCCATCGTTTCTGGTTTAGCTCCTGGCGAATCAACCGAAGCGGATTTAAATATATTCAGAGGCAGTTTATATTTCAGGGTATCCTGTGCCATTCTCTGGTAGAAGTCCGGCTTGTCGTAGGAGATCTTATCGATATGGGAACGGAGTTGTTCGGCGAATTGATGATCACCGTAGACGGTACGAAAGTCAAAGAAGATAGATATACCAAGAGAACTATCCCGTGTCTCGTTCTGAATCCAGTTGGAAAAATAATCCTTCCATTTTGAAACAGGCTGGCACCATTGTGGATTACCGGCCATGATATCACCTCTACAGTAATTATATCCTATTCTGTCGAGCCAGAGGTTAATTTTTTGTCCAAAGTAAAGGAAGTACTTATTTATTTCTGATATTTTATCATAGGAAACATCCTCATAGATGATGGCATTATCCTGATCCGTGACCATAGTTTGTTCCCTGCGTCCCTCACTGCCAAGTACGAGGAATGCAAATCTGACAGGGGGCGCTCCCATTTCTTCCACGGCAAATTCAATAACACGTTCTGTAATAGCATCTGTTATGGTGCTGATCAGGTGAGTAATATTCTGTATCCGGGCACCGCTATCAAGGAGGATCTTTACTAGTCCCGGCACTTTTTGATGTATATTTTTAAGATTTTCGACTGTTCTTACATTTTTAATTTCTTTAATCAGGTATGAAATGGAATTTCTCTGAACTTCGATAAGATCTTCGTTACTGAAGATACCAACGATATCACCCGATTTACCTGAAACAGCAAGATGAGAGATCTTTTTTTCTTCAACAAGAAGGATGGCTTCGTACAATAAAGCCTGGTCGGGTATTGTAATGAGAGGAGAGCTCATGATTTCATATACCGGGTTAGTGAACGGATATTCACCTGCTACCACACGGTTCCGGAGATCAGAATCGGTAATAATGCCAATGTAATTCCTGTCATCCTTGGTAACCAGGATAGCATCCTGGTTTTTACGGTTCATGAGTATCGCAGCATCATAGATACTCTGGTTCATATTACATTTTATATGTTCTTTCATGAAAGATGTTACCGGTAAATTCATCAAAAGAAGTGATGATTGTAATTCATCGGTCAGTGTTTCTTTTTCAATCCCATATTTTTGTCTCCGGCTGATATCCTTGGTAATAAAAATAATGCCTTCTTTATCGAGGTAAGTGATAGCAGATGCCATCACAATCACATCCCGGTACTTTCCATCCTTATTCCTGGCCTGTGCCTCGAAATTCATTGTTTTACCTGATTCATTTAATATTTTACGAAGTTTGGCAATTGAAAAATCAGGATCAGTTTTGATGTAGAAAATATCCCTGAAATTTAACTGTGATATCTCATGTTGTGTGTATCCTGTCATGGCCAGGAAAATGATATTGGAATAAACAAACCTGCCATCAATATACATGATGGTCCCTTCAGGAGACGTGTCGATGAGAGCCTGGTATTTCTCTTTTGAAAGTTCGAGTTCTTCTTCAGCCTGTTCTCTGATTCTTTCTGATTTAAGGCTTTGTCTGATAATAAATGATAGTAATATGGTTATAACCAGGATGATACCACCTGATATCATGGCAAGGTGGATTTTCCTCCTGTAAATTTCCTGCTTTACATCTTCAATATATATGCCAGTTCCTATAATCCATCCCCATGGTTCATATAATTTCACAAATGATAATTTAGGAACAATCAAGGTGGAGTCATCTTTCCATTGCCACATATAATCTACATATCCCTCACCCTTTTCTTTTGTAACCTTTACAAATTCTATGAATAAAGCTTTACCCTTAGGATCTTTATAATCGTCCAGCCTTTTACCCTCCAAATCATTCCTGTAGGGATGAAGGATCATTACAGGTACTGTATCTGTGATCCAGAAATAATCTTTCAGTTCTTCACCATATCGCATATTCCGGATAACATCTATGGCCTGCTTCCGGGCCTCAACAGCAGAAAGAGAATCAGTGGATGTTTCCTTATTCAGATTATCGATGATACTGATTGTTGAATAGGTCAGTTCACGGATCATTTCACGCTTACGGTCAAACAAGCAGGATTCGAACCAGGGAATAATAACTAAGAAGAATATGAAAATAAATAGCGCAATTGTCAGGAATGCAGGAAGAATATAACTGATTATATATCTGAACCGAAACCCGGATTCATCCATTTTATTAACGGGTATTTAGGAATACAAAGTTAATTTAATTGTTCTGTATTTTTATCTAAGGGTGGCTAAAAGTGAATCCTTGAATATTGTTATATTTGAATAACCTCCAGCTCCGGTATTGAAGTATTCAGAATCATAAAGCCATTTTTGCTATCTCCCCTGGTAATCGCCGGGCCTATTATGATCTGCGGGATTAAATCCAGCCCTGTTTTACCAAAATAATTATATCTGAATTGCTTCCTGGAGGTAATGGAATATCCCTGCAGGTGGCCATGCCCCATAATTCCATACAGACTTTTTTGCTGCTTCATGTATTTTAAATGAGGCCTGAAATGACCGATTTTTGAAGGGAAAAATTTTGTGGCCCCGGTAAGATCCGGATAGAGAAAATGAGAGAAAAGGATAGTGAAATTCTCAACGGGAAAAATATGTGTTTCAGGAAGGGATGCGAGAAACTGTATGTGATCATCATTGATGGTATCCTTTATTTCGTCATGATAAAGCCAGATGGTATTACGTGAGATTTTTATTTGTTCTGACAGGTCAAGCTCAAACCAGTTATCTGGATATATTTTTTTCTTCAGGTAAACCGGGAGCTTCCCGGACCAATAATGGTCGTGGTTACCTGCTATGGTAATGTTACATGTTTCTTCAACCATCTCGATACAACCATTGGAATCCCTGCCATCCAGATCTTTATGATAATGGTGGCTATATCCGGCAATATCACCCAGGCAAACAAGCTGGTCAAAGCCTGTTTTTCTTATCATTTTCAATGCTTTTTCAAGGCTCCGGATGTCTGAATGGATATCTGAAATGATAGCTATTTTCATACGATCAATAAGTTTTAAAAGTTAATCAAAAATAAAGACAAAGGATACCGATAATTCATAGTTTTTGGGATAAAGATATAGAGGTCACGGAGTATCACAGAGAAATCTGAGAACCACAGAGTCAAAATGAAAAGAATATGGAACTAAATATAATTACTGGCAAAATTATCAATTGTGCTATCAAGGTACATAAAAGATTTGGACCTGGTATGCTTGAAAATGCCTATAAGGAATGCTTATATTATGATTTAACAAAAAGTGGTTTGTTTGTCAGGAAGAAAGTCATCTTACCACTTGAATATGAAGAAGTTATTATTAATTATGGCTACAGAATAGATTGGTTGGTTGAGGATAAAGTGGTTGTCGAGTTAAAAGCAGTTGAAGCAATAAATATTATTCATACAGCACAAGTCATAACTTACTTAAAGTTAGGAAATTACAAATTAGGATTATTAATTAATATTAACGTACTTCGATTAAAAGATGGCCTTAAAAGGATCATAAACTAATCTCTGTGGCACTCTTTATTCTCTGTGAGCCTCTGTGACCTTGAAAATAATTTCTAGAATTTTTCCTGAAACAGTTCGGCCAGGCCTTTTTCAGAAGCTTCGCATATTCCTCTTTCAGTAATTAATCCAGATATGAGCCTGGCAGGGGTTACGTCAAAACCATAATTGGAAACAGGGCTGGCAGGATCCATGGTCAATACCTTCTTTCTTTCGGATTGGTCAAGACCTTCTATATATCTGACCTCATCCGGATCTCTTTGTTCGATAGGAATTTCACGGAAGCCATTCCGAATCGAAAAATCTATTGAGGATGATGGGAGGGCGACATAAAAGGGCACATGATTATCTTTTGCTGCCAGTGCTTTCAGATAGGTTCCGATTTTATTGGCCACATCACCTGAACGGGTTGTGCGATCACTTCCTACGATTACCAGGTCAACCAACCCATGTTGCATAAGATGACCTCCTGCATTATCGACAATCACAGTATGGGGAACACCATGCTGTAAAAGTTCCCAGGCAGTTAGCCGGCTTCCCTGGTTCCTTGGGCGGGTTTCATCAACCCACACATGGACGGGGATACCATGATCGTATGCCATATATATAGGGGCTGTGGCGGTTCCATAATCAATACAGGCAAGCCATCCTGCATTGCAATGAGTTAATATATTCACGGTTTTTTTGGATTTTTCTTTATATATCGTATCTAAAACAGTGAATCCATGAAGCCCTATCTGCCGGCATGATTCTGTTTCATCATTCAGGATATTTAAAGTGGCCTTCAATGTTGCTTCGGGTAATTTTTCGGGATTTGTAAAAGATCTGATAGTCTCGGTCAGACGATTTACTGCAAAGTCAAGATTAACAGCTGTTGGCCGGACGTTACGCAGTTTTTCAGCGAAGGAGAAAATATTTTGTAAGGGATCTTTATTTTTTACTGCTTCGAGGGTTGCAAGATAAATACCAAATGCTGCGGTTACACCGATTAGTGGTGCGCCTCTTACTTTCATTTCCCGGATAGCATTCAATGCATCCTGTGCAGTATGAAGTTCGTCAATGACAAACCGGAAAGGGAGTTCATTCTGATTGATGAATCTGACAGTTTTTTGGTCTGTCTCATCAAGCCAGATTGCCTGATATGCTTTTCCGTTAATTAACATAAAACATAATAATTCAGCGCACAGAGGGCATCAGAGATTTTATAATAACCACAAAGAAAAAACTCTGTGGATCTATTTTGTCTCATAGGTTCTCTGTGACCTGAAAGAATATATCCTTTATCTGTAGTGGAGGCACAAGTTGATATGTTTGTATTCCAAGTTTAGCTGCATTTTCAATATGAATCAGGAGATCATCAACAAATAAGGTTTCTTCCGGAACAAGATTACTGTCTTTCAAAACATATTCAAATATTTTGATATCGGGTTTACTCATATGAAGGGTGTGGGAATAATATACTTTTTCAAATAATTCTGAAAGATTTGCAATACCATGATCCTTTTTCAGATGGTTATTGTATACTATTTCATGCATTGCATTGGTATTACTGAGCAGGAACACCCGGTATTTTAATTTTAACTTCATGATTGTATCAATCGATCCATCGATGAATCCCCCGATCATCGCATTCCAGGCATCAGCAATAACATGATCCGGTATATTATTTCCGGAAGCTTTCCGGATTTCGGATATAAACTGTTCAGGACGGATTGTTCCTATTTCAAAATGGTAAAAAAAAGGATACCTGGCAAATACGATATCAAGATCATCAATCTGAGGGATGCCAAATTCTTTAAATGCAATGATGGTTTTTTCAAGGTGGATTTCAAGAATAACCCTTCCCAGGTCAAGGATGATGTTTTTAATGTTTTTCAGATCGATCATAATTAAAACAACGAATTAATATATTAATATTTGATATATAAGGCTTCTCGCCCCTGCCTGCCGAAGTGCTTCGGCACGCAGGCAGGGATTACCTCAGATATTAACGCAGATTTCGCGGATATTTAAAATCCCGGTTATTTATGACCGGCGGAATCTGCTTTATAATCGGTGAAATCGGCAATAAATATATGTTTATTCAGGATATTTAAATTAGAAAAAATACAAAACCTTTGATAACTCTTATTTTTCAATCCAATCACCACATTCTTTAATTAAATTAATCAATTCCTCAACGGCATACTGTGCAGGGATATTTTTCTTTATAGGTTGTTTATCCTTATATAAAGTTATCTTTTCCGGGCCACTGCCAACAAATCCGTAGTCAGCATCAGCCATTTCCCCCGGCCCATTAACGATACATCCCATCACGGCAATTGTAAGGTGTTTAAGATGATGAGTGGAATTTTTAACCCTGGCAAGTGTATCCTGTATGTTAAATAAGGTCCGCCCACACGACGGGCAGGCAATGTATTCAGTTTTGAACATCCTGGCCCTTGTTGCCTGTAAGATCTGGAATGTAAGGTTCACATTTTCGCCGGAGGGAAAATTTGGATTTTCAAGCCATAATCCATTTGCCAGGCCGTCGGTAAAAAACATACCAAGGTCTGAGGCAGCTTTCAGGATATAAAGTTCTTTATCACTACAGGGATATTCTGATTTTAATATAACAGGGACAGGCAAACCGGACTGGTAAAGTAGATTGAATGCCCGGATTAATTTATTTCGTTTACCAGGTTGACATAATAATATGAATACGATATTACTAAATTCTGTAAGATTATCTAGCAGGTGATTATTGATTTCTTCCGGATGGATTTGGATAAAATTGAGTGATTCAGATCTATAAGATGTTTTCATGAATTCCTCCCGGTTAAAGGAGGGATAGAGTTTATTAAATTCAGATCCATGGCTTTGCCAGCCTGGAGCATCCGTAATGAAGGAAGATTTTTCATGTACTAAATGAAAATCAGGATTTGATGAATAGAGAAAGTCAGCAATGATTGCATCATCATCTAGTTTTGTTCCTTTTATAACAGGAATGGAAGATACAACAACAGGCACATTCCTTCCACCAATATCCAATATTTCATTTGTTTTTCGTTTTGAATAATGATACTCATTCCAGGCAGGTTTATCAGTGATTATTTTCAACCTGCCTTTTCCATTATGTAAAAGTTTCAGGGCAGCTGCTATTTCATTTTCCGGATCTTCCGTAAGTGACAGCCTTATTGTATCGCCTATTCCTTCAGCAAGCAATGTCCCTATTCCTGCGGCAGAGCGGATCCTTCCATCCTCTCCTTCACCTGATTCGGTTACACCAAGGTGCAGGGGGAAATTCATGTTTTCTTCCATCATCCTCTTTACCAGGAGCCTGTTAGCGTGAATCATTATCCTGGTATTGCTTGATTTGAGTGATACCACCAGGTTAAAAAAATTTTCCTCCATGCAGATCCTGAGATATTCCATGGCGGATTCAATCATTCCCTCCGGTGTAGCGCCGTATTTATTCAATATATGGTTTGACAGTGATCCATGGTTGACTCCAATCCTGATAGCAGTTCCGCTCTGTCTGCAACAATTAAGCAAAGGAATAAGCTTTTCCCTGATACTGTCATCAGCAAAATTTCCGGGATTTATCCTTACCTTATCAACAATATTTGCTGCAGCAACTGCTATTTTGGGATTAAAATGAACATCTGCAATCAATGAATTATTTATTCCTTTATCTCTGAGTTTATTTTGAATGATCCTTAGATTTTCAGCTTCCTTCATACTTCGGACGCTGAGCCTGACAAAATCAGCACCTGCGTTGATTATTCTAATACACTGGTCTATAGTTTTCTCTGTATCCAGTATACTGGTAGTGGTCATTGACTGGACACGGATGGGGGCATCTCCTCCAATACTGGTAGGGCCTATTTTTATTTTTTGGGATTTGTACAATTTATGCTTGTAATATATTGGTTTATACAGGATCACAGGGTATAAATAAGAACCACAGAGAAATTACTCTGTGGTTCTCAATATTTCTCTGTATTACTCTGTGACCTAATTTATCTTCCACTCATAACCATCTTTCACATCCCGGACTTCCACTCCCAATCTGGATAATTCATCCCTGATCCGGTCGGCAGTTTCAAAATCTTTTCTTTTCCTGGCATCAATACGTATCATGAGCAGGAGATTTATCAGGTCGGAAAGCAGGCCTTTTCCTTTTGCATCATCCTTTTCCTCCTGAAGTCCAAGGATATCGAATATGAAGGTATGATAGATTTTTTTTATCTTCACCAGATCCGATGAGTTAAGGCTCTCATTTCCTGAGACAACTGAATTAATATCCCTGATACCATCAAAAAGATGTGATATGGCTATAGGACTGTTCAGATCATCATTCATAGCATCATATAGCTCCTTTTTAATGCGGTCCGGATTGATAGTGGATTTTTTAGCCGGGATAATCTTATCAATATTTTTAAATCCTTCCATCAACCTGTCAAGCCCTTTTGCTGCAGCCTGCAATGCCTCATTGGAAAAATCCAGCGTACTCCTGTAATGGGCCTGAAGCATAAAGAACCTGATTGTCATTGGACTATATGCATTACTGAGGAGTTTGTGATGTCCCGTAATAAATTCCTCCAGGGTTATGGAATTACCGAGTGATTTACCCATTTTCTTTCCATTCAGGGTTACCATATTATTATGCATCCAGTATTTAACTGATTCCGTTCCCTGGCTGGCAACTGTCTGTGCTATTTCACATTCATGATGAGGAAACAGGAGGTCCATACCACCACCATGGATATCAAATCTGTTACCCAGGTATTTCTGGCTCATTACCGAACACTCAACATGCCAGCCGGGGAAGCCATCGCTCCAGGGGGAAGGCCAGCGCATAATATGTTGCGGTTCAGCTTTCTTCCATAGAGCAAAATCTAATGGATTCCTCTTATCTGATTGTTTTTCAAGTTCGCGGGAAGCAGCCAGTAAATCTTCAGTTTTTCTGCCTGAAAGTTTACCATAATGATTTTTATTGTTATATTTCTCCACATCAAAATAAACCGAACCATTACTTTCGTATGCATATCCGTTATCAATTAATTTCTTAACCAGTTCCTGCTGTTCAATAATATGTCCGGATGCAAGGGGTTCAATATTTGGAGGGAGAACATTCAATTTCCGCATTGTATCGTGGTAGCGGTTCATATAATACTGAACCACTTCCATTGGTTCCATCTTTTCAATCCTGGCCTGTCTGGCAATCTTGTCTTCCCCTTCATCCAGATCCTGTTCCAGATGACCCACATCTGTGATGTTTCTTACATAACGGACCTTAAAACCCAGGTGCGTGAGATAGCGGTATAACAGGTCGAAAGTTATTGCCGGGCGGGCATGACCGAGATGGGGATCCCCGTATACCGTGGGCCCGCAGACATATAGCCCAACCAGCGGGGGATGAAACGGTTCGAATTTCTCCTTTGTATGTGATAGTGTGTTATATAAGTAAAGTATATGGTCCATAATAAAAAAATCAGTCAGGAAACCATGGCTATTATTGATATGTAAAATTAGTAATAATTACCTTTGTTTATAAATATAATTTGGGCACAGAGAATCAAAGAGTATATTGAGTTCTACAGAGAATTTATCTGTGGTTCTGCCTCATCTCTGTGATTCTCCGTGACCTTTATCATACTCATAAATGGCAAGGAAAGGAAAAAAGAAAAAAACAGGCAGACCTTTTCACCGTGAAGCGCTGACCAGTGCTATGACTGGGCTTTTTACAAATAATCCCACACAGACCTTTAACTATAAACAAATAGCTAAACGTCTTGAGATCACTGATACAGTTACAAAACGAAAAATCATTGAAGTTCTGGAGTTTTTAAAAAACCGCAATGATTTGATGGAGATATTTCCAGGTAAATATAAGCTTAGATCCAGAGGCGGATATATTTTCGGTACAGTTGACATGACGCAATTTGGTTATGCTTATATCCAGTCTGATGAGAGCGGGGAGGATGTGTTTGTTTCACGGAATAATCTGAACCAGGCACTTGATGGAGATTATGTTAAGGTATATCTGTTTGCCAGGAAGAAGGGCAAACGGTTGGAAGGTGAGGTTATTGAAATTATTGAACGTGCGAAGAAAACATTTGTTGGGATTGTTGAGGTGTCCGGCAATTTTGCATTTCTGAATTCCGGCACAAAACAGATGCCTTATGACCTGTATATTCCTCTCGACAGATTAAAAGGGGCAAAAGACGGGGATAAAGCTATTGCAGTTATAACAGGATGGCCAAAAGGTACTAAAAATCCTGCAGGGGAGATTATCGAGGTACTTGGTGAACCGGGACAGCATGAAGTTGAAATGCATGCTATTCTTGCTGAATTTGAGTTACCATGGAAATTCCCTGAAGAGGTTAACCATGCTGCGGAGTTGATCAGTGACCGTATAACAGAGCATGACTATGCCAAGCGGAGGGATTTCAGGGATGTACCAACTTTTACAATTGATCCGGCAGATGCAAAAGATTTTGATGATGCATTGTCAATCACACACCTTGAGAACGGCAACAGTGAGGTCGGTGTTCATATTGCTGATGTGTCACATTATATTGGTGAAAAATCCATCATTGATCAGGAAGCCTATGAACGAGGAACTTCTATATATCTTGTTGACAGGGTTATACCCATGTTGCCGGAGCGTCTTTCAAATAATATCTGTTCCCTCAAGCCACAGGAAGAAAAATTGTGTTACTCCGCCGTTTTTGAAATGAATAATAATGCCGAAGTGCTAAATGAATGGTTTGGACGGACAATTATATGTTCAGACCGCCGCTTTAATTATGATGAGGTACAGGAGATTATTGAGTGGAAAGAAGGTGATATGAAGGATGAAATTCTTGAACTTCATGAAATAGCACAAAAATTAAGAGCTGAACGATTCAGAAATGGTTCGTTTTCCTTCGAAAGGGTTGAGGTTAAATTTGAGATTGACCATGAGGGATATCCTCTAAGTGTTTTCTGGAGAGAGAATAAAGCATCCAATCAGCTGATTGAAGAATTTATGCTACTTGCCAATAAAAAGGTGGCTGAATTGATTGGCAAACCAAAGAAACTTAAACAATTGGAGGATAATGATTTTGCACCACCTGCAAAGACTATCGGAAAGACTTTTGTATACAGGATACATGATAAACCAAACCAGGAAAAAATTGAATCTTTTGCATGGTTTATCAAACGTTTTGGATACAGCCTGAATATGGGGAGTAAAAAAAAGATAGCCGGTTCAATTAATAAACTTGTGGAAGATGTAAAAGGGAAAAGTGAACAAAACATCATTGAAAGTCTCGCGATTAGAACCATGGCAAAAGCAGAATATTCCACCATGAATATCGGCCACTATGGCCTGGCTTTTCAATACTACACGCATTTTACATCCCCTATCCGGAGATATCCTGATTTAATGGTTCACAGACTGCTGGATCATTATCTGCAAAACGGGGATTCCAAAAGTCAGAAAAAATATGAAGAACGATGCAAGCATTCTTCAGAAATGGAAAGGAAGGCCATGGAAGCTGAATGGGCATCAATTAAGTATAAACAGGTTGAATTTCTGGCTGATAAAATTGGAGAGATTTATGATGGTGTTATTTCTGGTGTGACTGAATGGGGCTTGTATGTTGAGCTTGTTCACTGTAAATGTGAAGGGATGATTTCTCTCAGGGACCTATTTGACGATTTCTATGATTATGATGAGGATAACTATTGTATTACCGGAAAGCGGACAGGCAGGAAATTTCAGCTCGGTGATCAGATTAAAGTGGAAATTGCGCGTGCCAACCTGGCAAAAAGACAGTTAGATTTATTTTTTGTTGATGAATAGAACCACTCGCAATCTCTAAATGAGTTCTATACGAGGTTTCTTCAGAATCATTGCTCTATTGATTCTTCTGATGAGCCGGATGAGTGGATTGCATCAGTATCTTCGGTCTGCACTTTTTCTGATATCCTGAAAAAGCGTTTCTGGAAAATAAGGATAATAATTACACCTGTTGTAATTGATGAATCGGCGATATTGAAAACAGGCCGGAAGAAAATAAAAGTCTGACCACCCCAGAAGGGGAACCAGTCCGGCCAGCTTCCTTTAATAATTGGAAAATATAACATATCAACGACCCTGCCATGGAGAAATGATGCATACCCACCATTTTCCGGAAAAATTTCTGCAACCCGACCCCAGCTGTCAGTAAAAATAACACCATAAAATGCTGAATCGATGATATTGCCTATGGCTCCGGCCAGGATGAGTGAGGTGCTGATGACGAGGCCATGATGAGCCTTGTTACGGATAAGATGACGGATAAAAAAAGCAATCCCTACTACCGCAGCAATACGGAAAAGGCTGAGACTGATTTTACCGAATTCTCCCGGAATATCAATTCCGAATGCCATACCGTTATTCTCAGTGAAATGCAGGATGAACCAGTTACCAAAAACATGAATTTCCTCTCCCAGCATGAGTGAAGTTTTAATCCAGATTTTCATAAACTGGTCTAGGATAAGGATCACAGATATAAGAATAAGGGATTTTCTTGTAATAGACATATTATTTCATTCGGGAAAGGCAAAGATAATATTAATATGAAAAGTTAATACTTTCGGACATGTATATTGAAATTCCAGATAAATGAGCTATAATTCGGATATGTGGAGCTGTGCCAGTGCACAGCACCGTAAGCGTTGAATCCTCAATATCGCTGGTTTGACCTCAGAACTTTTCAGGACTAGATAAAAAATGATTGGAAATCGTTCTCCAATCATTTTTATTAAAGTCATTACTTAAAGATTATTGTTGCTGTTGTTTGGCGTCAATACTGAGGGTTGCATGTGGTACAGCACGTAACCTTTCCTTTGGTATCAACTTGCCGGTCACACGACAGATGCCATAAGTTTTATTCTCAATCCTGATCAGGGCTGCCTGCAGATGTTGAATAAACTTTTGTTGTCGTTGTGCCAGTTTACCGGCTTCTTCTTTGGATAGGGTTGCAGCCCCTTCTTCAAGCACCTTAAAGGTTGGGGAAGTATCCTGTGTATCGTTGCTTTCACTCTGGGTGATAGCATCTTTTAACAAGTCATAATCTTTTCTTGCTTTGTCAAGCTTGGCCAGGATTATTTGCTTAAATTCCTCAAGCTCATCATCATTATATCTCGTCTTTTCTCCCATGGCTCATAAATTTTCGCCAAATATAAGAAAATTTGAATAAATGGGCCATATTGTAGAGTTTATTGGAAAATATAAACAGAACAGGCAAATGCCTCACTTATCAGATAACTTTTTCTATTTTTAGCAGGGTTGTGATATCATCATCAATCTCAACCTTCCGGGAATTGGTTTTTTCCAGCTTATCAGTTAATCGTATTTCTTTCGCAAGTGTCTGAGAACCAATATATTCCTTATTTTTTTCTATTGCTTTATTAATAGCATCATGTTTCTGGATGCTGACCAGGATTTTATCTGTCACATCAAAACCGCTTTCTTTCCTGTAATTCTGGATGCGATTAATGAACTCCCTGGCAATACCTTCGAACCTGAGTTCTTCAGTAACAGAGATATCGAGTGCAACAGTCAGGTCTCCTTCACTGGCAACGAGCCAACCCGGGATATCTTCGGAAAGGATTTCAACATCATCCAAGGTAAGCGTGATTTTTTGTTCCCCGATCCTGAAGGTGAACGAACCTTCTTTTTCAAAATTAAGGATATCATCATGAGACATCTGATTGATAACAGTAACAATGTCTTTCATTAGTTTACCATACATGGGTCCCAGGGCCTTGAAATCAGGTTTAATTTTTTTAATTAAAATTTCACTTGAATCGGAAAGATATTCAAGTTCCTTCACATTAATTTCTGAAAGAATAAGGTTTTTAACAGCTTCGATTTTTGTCTTGTACTTTTTATTAAGGAGGGGAATAAGCACTTTATTGAGAGGCTGGCGGACTTTGATATTCACTTTTCTTCTTAATCCCAGTATGAGGGAAGAAATTTTTTGTGCAATATCCATGCGTTCTTCAAGTTCTTTATCGATAAGCGATTCATCATATTCAGGAAAATCAGTATGATGAACGGAATCATAGCTGAATTTTTTCGTAACCTGATTGAGGTCATTATATAATCTTTCTGCAAAAAAGGGAGCAAGAGGTGCCATAAGCCGGGCAACTGTTACGAGACAGGTGAAAAGAGTCTGGTAAGCGGAAAGTTTATCTTTAGAAAAATCGCCACCCCAGAAACGTTTTCTGTTTAATCTAACATACCAGTTACTCAGGTTTTCTATAACAAATTCCTGGATAGCCCTTCCTGCCCAGGTAGGTTCGTAATCGTCGTAATATTCCTGAACTTCTTTTGTAAGTGTATTCAGCAGGGAAATAATCCACCGGTCTATTTCAGGCCTTTCCGCTACCGGAATATCTTCCTCATTAAATCGGAATCTATCGATATTGGCATATAGTGCAAAGAATGAATATGTATTAAACAGAGTCCCAAAAAATTTCCGGCGTACTTCATCAACACCGGCAATATCAAATTTAAGGTTATCCCATGGCTGACTATTTGTTATCATATACCACCTTAACGGATCAGCCCCGTATGTTTCAATAGTATGAAACGGATCGACAGAATTACCAAGCCTTTTTGACATCTTGTTTCCATTCTTGTCCAGAACCAGTCCATGTGAAACAATAGTTTTGCTTGAAACTGAATCCGAGATCATTGTAGCAATAGCATGAAGTGTAAAAAACCATCCGCGGGTTTGTTCAACACCTTCGGAGATAAAATCCGCAGGGAACAAATGGTTAAATTCATCTTTATTTTCAAAGGGATAATGCCACTGGGCGTAAGGCATAGCTCCCGAGTCGAACCAGCCATCTATCAGATCCGGTTCTCTGTACATTTTTTTTCCTGAAGAGGCAACGAGTATAATGTTATCCACAAATGGGCGATGAAGGTCAAACCTGTTATAGTTCTTGGAAGAATTATCACCCGGGATAAAATCTGCAAGTGGATTATCTTTCATAAATCCTGCCTCAACAGATTTTACTATTTCATCCTTCAATTCTTTCAGTGATCCGATACATTTTTCCTCGGTTTTATCTTCAGTCATCCAGATTGGCAATGGAGTTCCCCAGAAACGGGAGCGTGAAAGGTTCCAGTCAACGAGGTTTTCAAGCCATTGCCCGAACCTTCCGACCCCGGTTGATTTCGGCTTCCAGTTAATTGTATTATTCAGCTCAATTAACCGGTCTTTAAGTGCTGTAGTACGGATAAACCATGATTCAAGCGGATAATATAAAACAGGTTTATCAGTGCGCCAGCAATGAGGATAACTGTGTATATACTTTGAGATCTGAAAAACCTTATTCTGTCTTTTCAGATCGACAGCAATAGAAATATCAGTAGTCTCGTCATCCTTTTCACTCGTCTCGTCATATTCGTTTTTTACAAATTTGCCGGCGAATTCACCATAGACTTTTGTATTTACATATTCTTTCACAAAATCGGGATTCATATCCTCGATCAGGTAAAATCTTCCTTTTTTATCTACCAGGGGTTGTGTGGTGCCTTCGCGATCAATAATAATCAGGGGAGGTATATCATATTCCCGGGCTATTTTATAATCGTCTGCTCCAAATGTTGGTGCGATATGCACAACCCCGGTACCTTCTTCTGTTGAAACGAAATCTCCCAGCAGTATCCGGAAGGCTTCTTTATGTGGTTTAACCCAGGTAATAAGCTGTTCATATTTGATTCCTTCAAATTCACGGCCTTTATGCCGGGAAAGGACTTTAAAAGGAATTTCTTTATCACCCGGCTGATAATGATCTGGATCGAGATTCCTGTTTTCCGGAGGGAAATATATTTCTGACAGAATTCCGGCTAAAATTACCACAATAGGTTTGCCACTGTATGGATGAAATGTTTTTATTCTGATATAATCAATATCAGGCCCCATTGCAAGTGCAGTATTTGATGGAAGTGTCCATGGTGTTGTGGTCCATGCAAGTATGAACACGTCACAGTCAATATTCTTATAAAGAAAATCGGATTTCTTATCACGAATCAGTTTAAAAAGGGCAACAACAGATGTATCTTTGATATCACGGTAACATCCCGGCTGGTTCAGTTCATGGCTGCTGAGGCCTGTACCGGCAGCGGGTGAATATGGCTGAATGGTATATCCCTTGTATAAGAATTCTTTCTTGTAAAGTTCCATTAACAGGTACCAGAGTGTTTCAATATAACGGTTATCGTAAGTGATGTAAGGTTCGTCCATATTAATCCAGTAACCCATCTTATCGGTAAAATCCTCCCACTCACGTGTATAACGCATAACCTCTTGTTTACAGGTATTATTGTATTCACTTACACTGATTTTCTTTCCTATATCTTCCTTGGTGATGCCAAGGGATGTTTCAACTGCAAGTTCAACAGGAAGGCCATGGGTGTCCCAGCCGGCTTTGCGGTCAACCCTGTAACCTTTCTGTGATTTATACCGGCAAAAGATATCTTTAATTGTGCGGGAAATAACATGATGAATGCCAGGAATTCCATTCGCTGAAGGGGGTCCTTCATAAAAAATGAATGCAGGGCTGGTTTTTCTGATTTCCAAACCTTTTTCAAAAGTTTTATTCTTTTTCCAATAAGAAAGGACTTCCTTATTTATTTTCGGAAGATCAAGACTCTTATATTCTGTGAACCTGGTACTCATGTGTCTCTTTAAAAATTGTGCAAAGATAAGGATTTTTTTAGGAATTGATAATCATGAATGTGCTGATACACAAAATCTAATCAGATAGGGAGAAGGTATTAATTAAACAAAAATCAGGCTGTGCCGAAAAATTAAAATCTGGCAGTTGAAGTCCAGTAAATCTGAGATTTTTAACAAACCGCATACAGTTAAGGATAAACTATACAGTTGATAGTAAAAGATTTAATAAACAAAAAATTAAAACCTGTTTAGCGAGTAGGAATAAGGATAAATAAATTGGGATTATTTCCCCAGTTGTTTTTTCAGGATTCTGGCAATATATTTCCCGATAATGTCAAATTCAATATTTACAACGGTTCCCGGTTTAATCTCGTGGAAATTTGTAACCTGGTATGTATACGGAATAATAGCAACCTGGAAAGATTTTTCCCGGGAGTTTACAACGGTCAGGGACACCCCATTCACTGAAACGGATCCTTTCTCTACAGTTATATGTTCTTCTGTTACAGGTTCATACTGGAATGTAAAATACCAGCTTCCTTCGGCTTCTTTGACCTCAGCACATATAGCAGTGAGATCAATATGCCCCTGTACCATGTGTCCGTCAAGACGGCCATCGACCTTTACACTCCGTTCGAGATTAACCTTTGTTCCAACATTCCAGTTTCTCAGATTTGTTTTTTGAAGGGTTTCAAGGATCGCTGTCACAGTATAATCCTTATCTGTTTTTTTTACTACTGTCAGGCATACGCCATCATGTGAAATACTCTGATCTATGGATAATTCGTTTACAAAACTGCATGTAAGCGTAATATGCAGGTTTTCTTGCTCTTTTACAAGCTTTGTAACGGTTGCTGTTTCCTCAACAATTCCTGAAAACATAATTATTCGTTTTAGTTTAAGATTTGACCTGTTGTGCAATTTATTAACGGACATGAAGTTTTTTCATGAAAAACTACTCAAGAACTCATGAAAAAAGTTCATGGGAGTTCCCTGCTGTAAAGTGTAAATTTGTTGATTAATAAAGACAAATTTAAACTTTTTACATAGGAAAATTAATTAATGTATAACGTAGTTTGAGAAATAATAGCATTCATGCCAGATATAAATGTAACCGGAGGTATGTCACAACTTAAATTTAAGACTTCACGCAAAGCTGACGCAAAACTGCCTGCTGAATCCGCCAGTTGGCGAAGCAGGCAGGGATCGCAAAGTTTTGATTAACAAACATGTGATCTTTGCAAACTTTGTATTCTATTTGTCTTACGTGAAAAGATAATATTAACACACACCTTGTATTCACGGATTCATATTATTGCGATTCAATTCTCCGGAAAGGTCATTGATATAATCTATAACCATCAGTTTCATTGAATGAATATCCTCTATGATCTTTTCCTGATATAATAGTTCCTCTGCAAAATTTGAGGCAAGTAATTCTTTTTCAACATTATCGAGATTTTTAAGAGCCATAAAAAGTAAATGAATCCGGTCGTTCAATGAACTATCATACTTGCTTTGATTAAGGTTTTGTAAAAACTTGTTCATCTCATCATGTATTTTACAGAACAAATTAAAATCCTGTTGATTATTGAATTCATCGGGTATAAGATCTGATCCCAACAGACGGCCAAAAGAGGAATTCATTAAATTTTCGTTTTTCATGATTTAAGAGTTTAATGGTTTATACCCTTTAATGATGAATTGTTAAAAATATCGGTCATGTTATGGTCATTTTTTTCAGAGATAATAGATATTTTTCAGAGAATTCATTTAGCCTCCGTTTCCTGTTTTGACCTTAAAACAAAGAATAATTCATATTTTCGCAGATACAAAAAGTTAATACATGATTCTTATAACCGGGGGTACAGGATTGGTCGGTTCTCACCTTCTGTTTAACCTGCTGAAAGAAGAAAAGAAAGTCAGGGCACTGATCCGTGATATGAATGGTATTGATTATGTTAAAAGAACCTTCAGCTATTATACGGATGATCCTGATGATCTTTTATCACGTATTGAATGGATTGAAGCTGATATAACGGACCCATACAGTGTGCATGATGCTATTAGCGGGATGGATTTTGTATATCATCTGGCCGCCCGTGTTTCGTTTACTCCTGCAGACAAACGGGCCATCCTGAGGAATAATATTGAAGGAACTGAAAATGTTGTAAACGCCTGTTTGGAGCACAAGGTAAGAAAGCTTTGTTTTGTCAGTTCTGTGGCAACACTCGGAAACAATGTTCTGGAAGAAAAAGTTACTGAAGAAAAGCTCTGGACAGGTCCACATCATCATTCATATTATTCTATCAGTAAATACAAGTCTGAAATGATCGTTTGGCGTGCAATTAATGAAGGATTAAATGCAGTCATTGTTAATCCTTCAGTAATTGTCGGCCCGGGTAACTGGCACAGGAGCAGTGGGCAATTGATTCAGGTGGTATGGAAAGGGTTGAAATATTATATTGAGGGTATGACGGGGTACGTAGATGTCAGGGATGTGGTAAAGGTAATGATTCACCTTATGAATGGAGATTATTCCGGAGAAAGATATATAATAACGTCAGAAAATCTGACAAATAAAGAAGTACTTGAAATGATTGCCGGAGCTCTGGGAAAACCATTGCCTTCAAGGGTACCTTCGCCAATCATCATTCAGATAGTATGTGTCCTCGACTGGTTTAAGAGCCTGTTTAGTGGTGACAAAAGACGCATAACCATGGAATTTATTTCCGCGGCAAATGAAAAAAGAAAATTTTCAAATGAGAAGATAATCAAAGTAACCGGAATAAGATTTATACCGGTACATGAATCTATTCAGGAAACAGCGCGATTGTTTCTCCAGGATGTGAGCAGCTAGTATTACTCGAATCCGAGATCTTTCATCTTCTCCTCTGATTTCCTGGCAATTTCCTCATATCTTTGCTGATATTTCTCTTCATTGGCACACTGATACATTGTCACCCAGTTTGTAGACCACGAACCAAGTTCTTCCATGAGTGAACCAAACTTTGAACTTATTTCAACGTCGGCAGGATTATTTTTATAATCTTCGAGAAATTTCAAATATTCGTCCATCCATTCTTCATACTTATCCAGGAACTCGTCACAATTACTTATTTTATCATCACCGTCTTTGACCTCTACAGATTCCCCGGTATCTTCTTCCAGGTCGCTTTCTGTTCCTGTCTGTCCTGATCTGCCACCACAGGAAGCAAGTAATAAAAGCGAAAGAATCATAATCAGATTGTAAATTTGTTTCATGATTAAAAGATTTTTATGTTATTGATATATTGATTAATGTCTGCTTCAACTGCTTGTATATATTTAATCCACTTATCACCACACGATGGTACCCAGGTTGGTGTTTTTGTTGTATTAATATTATATAAACCTCAGAGGCTTACAATACATAAGTATACAGATATAATACAGGAAATTCAATTGAAATCATTCAATAAATAAGGAATGAAAATTTCTGTCAGGAGTTAGGATTCTTAACGATCTTTATATACGAGGCAGGTATTTTAAGATGAAGGGATTGTTGTATTCCCTCGATCATGATCCTGAGTCTTTTTTTCTTTGAGATTTCAATAAGTGTTCCTTCCAATCCTTTAAGTGTTCCATGGGTAACTATAACCCTGTCGCCTATTTTCACATGGATGGTCTCATCCGTCAATTCTTCACCCGTGGCAATAAAAGTTTTGATAGCTTCAATCTGTACCGGTGGGATTGTTACAGCTTTTTTTTCGAAGGTTACAAACCTGACCACACCAGGTGTCTGGAGTGAAGGAAGGTAGTCTTCCCGCGTAATATAAACAAATATATATGATTTAAATAATGGTTCTCTGACCCATTTCTTTCGGTCGCTCCATTGTTTTAATACCTTTTGCAGTGGCAGGTAATGATCAATGCCTTTTTCAAGAAGCAATTCAGCCACTTTTTTTTCCCACCTGGGCTTTGTATAGATGGCGTACCATTTTTTTCCCTGCATGATGAAAGACGATCGTTAATAAAAAGTAAGGAATAACAATAGGGATACCGCAAAGTTTTCAACCTATTCCAAATATATTTTTTATGTCGTCAACATTATCCAGTTTTTCCCATGTAAAAAAATCTACATCTTTCCGAATTCTCTCTTCGCGGTCACAATTACTATTATGAATAATTTCAACAGTGTCTCGGTAATGGTCTCTTCCCATATGTCCGTATGCTGCAGTTGGCAGATAGATCGGATTCTTAAGTCCGAGTTTATTAATAATAGCAGCGGGCCTGAGGTCAAAAATATCCAGGATTTTTCTTGCAATCTCGTCATCAGTATAATGAACATGGGAGGTACCATTGGTATTCAGGAACAACCCTATTGGTCTGGCTACTCCGATAGCATATGCGACCTGGACAATCACTTCATCGGCTACACCTGCGGCGACAAGGTTTTTTGCAATATGTCTCATGGCGTATGCTCCGGAACGATCAACTTTTGAAGGATCTTTACCAGAAAAAGCGCCACCACCATGTGCACCTTTTCCTCCATAGGTATCCACGATGATTTTCCTGCCAGTGAGGCCGGTATCACCATGTGGTCCGCCGATAACAAATTTACCGGTAGGATTCACATGGAGGACCAGCTTATCGGAGAAAAGTTTTTGTATCCTTTCAGGTAATCTTGATTTAATTCGCGGGATGAGGATATTCTTGACATCTTCCTTAATGGTGGCCAGCATTCTGTTTTGATCTGAATCAAAGGGATCATGCTGGGTTGAAACAACAATGGTATGAATATTAGCAGGTTGATTATTTTTGTCGTATTCTATTGTAACCTGTGATTTTGAATCCGGGCGCAGATAGGTCATTTTTTCACTTTCCCTCCTTATTGCTGCCAGCTCCTGAAGCAACATATGGGATATCTGGGAAGCAAGCGGCATATAATCATCCGTTTCTGTACAGGCATAGCCGAACATCATTCCCTGATCTCCGGCCCCCTGTTCCAGTTCATCCCCTCTTTCCACTCCCTGGCGGATATCGGGTGATTGTTCATGAATAGTTGAGATAATACCACATGAATCGGCATCGAACATATATTCGGCTCTGGTATATCCGATTTTCCGGATAACTTCCCTGGTTATTTGCTGGACATCTACATAGGTATTTGTATGTACTTCTCCGCTGAGCATGACCAGCCCGGTTGTTACAAGTGTTTCTACAGCAACTTTAGATTCCGGATCACGTCTTAGAAACTCATCAAGCAATGCATCTGATATTTGATCAGCTATCTTGTCAGGATGCCCTTCCGAAACGGATTCTGATGTAAACAGGTAACTCATTCTTGTATTTTAAAAGGGTACGAAGTAAGTAATAATAGTTTGTAATTCCAAAATTTATGAAGTTGTCAGATCCCTGAAAACATCCTCAAGGCTTTTCTCCTTTTTCTGCAAAGAAAGGACCTTATATCCTTTTGAGACGGCCAGTTCAAATATCTCACCCCGGATATCCCTATCTGAAGAAGACTGAATGAGCCACCTATTCCTATCTATATTCTTTATCTGGTCTGTTCCCTGAATCTCCTGAAGATCTTCTGAATCTATCTCCCTGTCGAATTCAACAATAATTGTTTGAGTGGATTCCCGGAGCTGATGACCTATTTTCTTTGATTCTTCATCGGCAACAATCCTTCCCTTATCAATAATGATTACTCTGTCGCAAATCGCTTCCACCTCCTGCATGATATGTGTTGACAGCAATACAGTCTTTTCTTTTCCCAGTTCAGCAATAAGATTCCTGATTTCTATTATCTGATTGGGATCCAGTCCGGAAGTCGGTTCGTCGAGGATAAGAATTTCAGGATTATGTATTAAAGCCTGTGCAAGTCCAATACGTTGGCGGAAACCTTTTGACAGTTCCCCGATTCTTTTCTTTCGTTCGATATCAAGCCCCGTTCGTAGAATAATCTCCGGGACAAGCTTTCCAGCCTTGTTTCGAAGACCATATAAACCGGCCACGTAGTGCAAATATTCACTCACATACATCTCTGTGTATAGGGGATTATGTTCAGGAAGATAACCTGTTATTTTTCTGATTTCCAGGGAATGTTCTACAATATCCAGGTCGTTCATATAAACATCACCCGATGTTGGGGGAATATATCCTGTGAGGATCTTAAACATTGTCGATTTGCCGGCGCCATTGGGACCAATTAAACCAACAATTTCTCCCTTCCGGACCTTAAATGACACATGATCCAGTGCAAGCTGTTCGCCATACCGTTTAGATATTTCCTTGGTGAGGATAGACATTACAGGAAATTAACAGGCGAAAATAATTAAAAAATACGGGTTATGCTATCACAGAAATTATCTTACAGGGGACAGATGGGTATTTATAAATTCTAAAGAGCCATGCCATAGCACTTCTTTACAAATTTTTTAAAACAATTATTTTTGATTTTATCAAATATTCGCTATCTCAATTGATTACTTTTTTACGGCCACTCATGTAACTTACCAGGATTGTGATGAGTAATGAAATAAAAAATGCAGGTATTAGCTCATACATTAGATTATTTAATGCCGGCACAATTTTCCAGACAAAGACTGTCAGGGTTCCTGTAATTAATCCTGCAATAATTCCGGGCTTTGTTGTGCGTTCCCAGAAAAGGGCAAGTATGGATGTAGGGCCGATAGATGCTCCCAGCCCGGCCCATGCAAACAGGACGAACCAGAATACCAGGTCTTCAATTAAAATTCCAAGAATAACAGCAATCAGAACAAGAATAATCACAACAAACCTGCTCATCAGGGCAAGTTTTTTTTGTGATATTTGTTTGCCTTTTAGAAGTATCTTTTCATACAGGTCCCTCACAATACTTGAGGCTGCCACAAGTAGTTGTGAATCAGCTGTGGACATAATAGCTGCGAAAATTGAAGCCAGGATAAGGCCAACTGCTACAGGATGTAACAATTCATTGGCAAGGGTAATATAAACATTTTCTGCATCTGCATCAGGTAATAAGGATGGGGAGGAGAAATATGCCCTGCCAACAAGTCCGGTAAATAATGCACCGGCAGCCAGTAAAATGTTCCAGACTGTACCTACAATGGCAGTCCAGTTAAATTGTGATGGATCCCTGATAGACATATAGCGTATTATTATATGCGGATTGCCAGGTGATCCAAGGCCAATCCCCAGGAATCCTGCCAGCATGCCTGCCGTTAATGCAAAAGAATTGAAGAAATCATTGTCGATTTTAAGCAAATTATTTGTCAGATCATTCCATCCACCCAGTTTAATGATACCATATAAGGGTAAACCGATGAGGCCAATAATCATGATGAATGCCTGGAGAACATCTGTAAGACTAACTGCAAGAAAGCCACCAAGTATGGTATAGATAAGAATGATAGCAGCTGTTATCAGTAATCCTGTATTTTGATTTAAACCAAAATTTGCAAAAAATGCTTTTCCACCACCAACAAATTGAGCCGACACATATGTAACCATAAAGATCATAAAGATGATGATAATGATGATTCTCAGGCTGCCTGACTGGTCCCTGAACCGTGCGGCATAAAAATCCGGAAGTGTAATACAATCATTTTCCTCGCTGAATTTTCTAATCCTGGGAGCATACAGAAGAAACAGAACAAATTCAACGATTGTATAACCGGCAACTGCCCATACAGCTGATAATCCCATTGTGTAGGCCATACCTGTAAATCCCAGAAGCAGCCATGCACTTCTACCTGAAACAACTGCAGAAAGGGCTACCACAAAACGCCCCATTGATCGCCCACCAAGAAAAAACTCTGAAATTCCCCTTGAGGAAAAACGTGTGGCAAAAACACCTATAAGAATAACAACAAGAAAATAAAGAAAAAATGGGATCAGAATCTGTAGGTTCATTATGGAATGATTTCTGGTTCAAATTTAATTATATGTGAAAAAAAAATGATAATCTACCTTATTTAACTTAAAATCTTATTTTTGCAGTTCATATCCAGGCAGAAAGTGGAGTAATGGAATGAAGTTAACAATCAATAGAAATTTTCTAATCCCTGAATAGAAAATATTATTAATAAATAAAAATTATATAATTATTTAAAAATCAAATGTTTGACTGAAAATTAAAATCGCACAGTTATGAATTACAAGAAGAATCATTTACTCAGGTTAACGCCAATTGCTGTCCTTCTTTTAGTATCAACTTTGATACGTGCACAGACGTTGGCAGATGTTATCAATGCCTTTAATGCAGGTGCTGAAGAAATTAATGCTGGAAATTTCGAAACTGCTATTTCAAAATTTGAAGAATGTGTTCAGCTGGCAGACCAGCTTGGATCTGAGGGTGAAGAAATGAAAGGGAAAGCCCAGGAACAGTTACCAACCATTCATTATCGTATTGCACTTGATAAATACAAAGAAAAAGATATTGATGGTGCAATTTCATGGTTTGAGAAGACAGTTACAACATGCGAACAGTATGGCAATGATGATATTAAAACAAAGTCGTTAAACTATATCCCGCAACTTTACTATGTAAAGGGTAATACACAGGCAAAGGATGAAGAATATGAAGAAGCCCTTGCCAGTTTTGATAAAGCAATTGAATATTTACCGGATTATACAAAGGCTTATTACAGTATGGGAGTGGTTTACAGGAAACTTGAGCAGGAGGAAAATATGTTTACGGCACTTGATAAAGCTATTGAATCAGGAAAAACATCCGGTGATGAAAAGACTGCTGAAGCAGCCGTTAAAACAGCCAGGGATTACCTTGTTATTGCAGGAGTGAAAGCCCTGAAAGAAGAAAATTATGAATCAGCGATCAACCTGCTCAATGCTTCAATGAAATATGATGATCAATATGCTGAACCTTATTACTATTTATCAGCAATATACAATAAGCAGCTGGAGTATGATAAAGCTATAGAAAATGCTGAAAAGGCACTTGCATATGATGATAGTGAACCGGAAAAGAAAGCCAGGATATATTTTGAACTGGGGAATGCATATGTTGGCATTGTTGAGTACAATAAGGCATGTGAAGCGTTCAAAAATGCTTTATATGAGCCTTATACCAGTAATGTCAAACATAAGATGGATAATGTATTACAGTGCCAGTAAAATAACTTTTTTATCTTCCCCACATGAATTGCCCGACATGAGCATATGCAGCTCGGGGATTAACACACATAACAGGTATCTTTGAACTGTTTGCAATAATAAACTGCTCCTGTGCACCAAATATCAGATCTGCAAAATTAATATGTTTTGTGGTTGTAATGAGGATCAGGTCAGCATTTACTTTCTGAGCAAAATCAAGGGTTTCCTGTGCAAATTTTGATGATTTTGAAGCTGTATGTATTTCATATTCAAGGTTATTCTGGATCAGGAATTTTACAGTAAAATTCAGGTTAATATTAACCTTTTTCTGAAGCCCCTTATCACTGACGGGAGGTTTAAATAAATATACTTTTGAGTCAAAGTACTTACCAAGGAATATTACCCATTGGAGTTTTTCCTTGTTCTCAGCTTTAAAATCAATCGGGAACACAATACTTCTGAAACGGTCTTCGGTATGGGGTTTATCCTGAACTACAATAAAAGGGATGGTTGAACCGGCAATTACTCTTAATGCCCAGCTGCCGGTAAATCTTTGAACCCCTTTGATACCATGTGTGCCCATAATAACCATGTTGGCATCAGAATCACTGGCATACCTCGAAATTTCTGAAAAAATCTTACCGGTCAAAATAACAGTTTCCAGGGGGAAATTATATTTCTCCTGTAATTCCTCAATTGTCTTTCGGAAACGTTCTTCAACCTCGTTATAACTTCTCTTTGCTGCATTCGGATCAATAATATGAATGATACGGACGTTATTTTCAACCATTCTGGCAATCCGTATAGCATGCATAAGAGCATATTCCGACAGTTCTGTGTAGTCCCATGTGACCAGTATGGTATTCCTGTCTTTTTCCATTGAACCGGATTCAATCTGAAAGATGTATAAATTTAATTCATTCTTTTTATTTTCAAAAATTCAGATAGGCCAACTTTTAATCATTCTCTGTAAAGTGATTACCTCACTTCAAAAATACCAGTCATACAATCTTTGAAAATATTTAAGTTCCGGAGATATAAACATGATCACTTCATTGCTTATCCGACACATTTCATAAGGCAATTGCGGCGGAGTAAAACAACCGGATATTATCAGCATAACTTCTGCTGGAAATAATTATTTTTGTATTTCATTTTTTGGAGGATAAAACAATGAAGGAGCTCTACAGGAAAAAGATAAGGGATATTCTTGAACAAAAGGAAACAGAGAAGGAAATTATTGTTAAGGGATGGGTACGTACAAAAAGAGGAAACAATAAGATTGCTTTCATTGCCATCAATGATGGAAGCATTGTACATAACCTTCAGGTAGTGGCAGATGTTCCAAAGTTTAAGGAAGAGATCCTGGAAAAGATGTCGACAGGGACCTGCATTGAGGTGCGGGGGAAGCTTGCGGAATCGCCCGGTAAAGGGCAAGAAGTTGAATTACATGCAGACGAAATTACGCTATACGGACCGGCTGATCCGGAAACATATCCTCTTCAGAAAAAAGGACATTCCCTGGAATTCCTTCGGGAAATCGCACATCTCAGACCACGAACAAATACGTTTGGTGCCATACTCAGGCTCCGGCACCATCTTTCTTATGCTATCCATAAATATTTTAATGATAAGGGTTTTTATTATATGCATACCCCTATCATTACCGGGTCCGATTGTGAAGGAGCGGGAGAGATGTTCAGGGTGACAACCCTTGATCCAAAATCACCACCATTAACTAAAGACGGAAAAGTAGATTTTAATGAGGATTTTTTTGGAAAAGAAACAAACCTGACCGTTTCGGGACAGCTTGAAGGAGAAACGGGAGCTCTTGCGTTGTCAACTATATATACCTTTGGACCCACATTCAGAGCAGAAAATTCAAACACACCACGACACCTCGCAGAATTCTGGATGATAGAACCGGAGATGGCTTTCTATGACATTCATGACAATATGGACCTTGCTGAAGATCTGCTGAAGTACCTTATACGTTATATTCTTGACCATTGTATGACAGACCTTGAATTCCTTCAGAAGATGTATGATGATGGGCTTATTGAGAGATTGGATTTTGTTCTAGCTCATGATTTTGTCCGTACAGTTTACAGTGAAGCAATTGAAATCCTCAAAAAGGCTGATCAGCCATTTGAATTCCCTGTTGAATGGGGAAAGGATCTTCAATCGGAACATGAAAGGTATCTTGTTGAGAAACATTTCAGAAAACCGGTCATGCTTACTGATTATCCGAAGGATATCAAGGCCTTTTATATGAAGCAGAATGATGATGGATTGACAGTGAGGGCCCTGGATGTATTATTCCCTAAGATCGGTGAAATCATTGGCGGTTCGCAGAGGGAAGAAAATTATGAAAAATTGCGACAAAGAATTCTTGAACTAAACCTTCCTGAGAAGGATCTGTGGTGGTATCTTGAAACCAGGAAATTTGGTACTGCACCCCATAGCGGGTTTGGGCTTGGCTTTGAGAGATTTATGTTATTCATCTCCGGCATGAATAATATCCGGGATGTAATTCCTTTTCCAAGAACACCCAATAATGCAGAGTTTTAATACGAACAGGACTTTAACGGCCTGCAAGGCAATAGAATTGAAGGATTTTTTGTAACTTTTCTTCTGCAAAAAGTTTAAATTTGTATATAGCGATCAATAAATTCTAAACTCAAAGCACGTTACAGACATTAAATTTATCTGCCTGCTGAACATTTATTTCAACGGGGGGTGCTGCAGGTCAGGAAAGGTAAATTTTATGAAACAGTAAGTAGTATAGAATAAATGTCCGTTCCATAGTATTAGAGAAGCGTAACAGGATAGATAATGCTGAAACAAAGGTTACAACAAAAGTTACTACAAAAACTTTCTCCGCAGCAGATACAGATGATCAAGCTGCTTGAGATACCTACCATACAGCTCGAACAGCGAATTAAGAAAGAACTGGAGGAGAATCCATTACTGGAAGAAGGAACAGATGATGAAATAACCCTTAAAGAGACTGAACAGACTGATGAAGACAGACAGGATGAACAGGATTCTGATCTGGAAGAGTTTTCGCTTGAAGATTATCTGAATGATGAAGATATTCCTGTTTACCGGCTGAATCCGAAGAACTATCCAAAGGATGAAAAACGTGAAGAGATACCGTTTTCTGTTGGATCCTCTTTCCATGAATATCTTGAGAGCCAGATGGGATTAAGGGAGCTTACAGAGAAACAGGAATTGCTTGCTTCTTATTTAATTGGAAATATTGATGATGATGGCTATTTAAGAAGAAAGCTTGAAGCTATTGTGGATGATCTTGCATTTACTCAGAACATTCAAACTACCGAAGAAGAACTTCATGAAGTGCTCAGGATTATACAGGACTTTGAGCCTGTAGGTGTGGGTGCACGGTTAAATATTATTTTCAGGAATTTACCAAAAAGCATTACGAAAAAATCATTATCAGGCTAAATATCAGTGAAGCCGAACTGAGACTGGCCATGGAAGAGATTCTTAAACTGAATCCAAAACCTGGAAGCTCATACAGTGATCCTCAAAATAAGAATGTTCAGCATATTGTTCCTGATTTTGTACTTGAAAACAATGATGGAGAATTACAGTTAAGCCTGAATGCCAGGAATGTTCCTGAATTGCGGATCAGCCAGACATACAGTGAAATGCTTGAATCATATCATATTAACCGGAATAAACAGACAAGGGAACAAAAAGAGGCCATCACATTTGTAAAGCAAAAGCTCGATTCAGCCAAGTGGTTTATTGATGCTATCAAGCAACGACAAAACACCCTTATGCTAACCATGAACGCCATTATAAATTACCAGCATGAATATTTTAAAGATGGTGATGAGAAGAAGCTGAGACCAATGATTCTCAAAGATATTGCTGATATGACAGGCCTGGATATTTCAACCATATCCAGGGTAGCGAACAGTAAATATATACAGACCCATTTTGGTATATATCCACTGAAGTTTTTCTTTTCAGAGGGAATGCAGACCGATACTGGGGAGGAAGTCTCAACCCGTGAAATTAAGAAGATATTGCAGGAATGTATTGAAGGTGAGGAAAAACGTAAACCTCTGACAGACGAACGACTTGCCGAGATACTCAAAGAAAAGGGATATCATATTGCCAGACGTACTGTGGCTAAATACCGGGAACAACTTGATATACCGGTTGCCCGTTTAAGGAAAGAGCTCTGAAAGAAATGAATAATCCGCAGGGAATCACACAACAGGGAATTAAATGAAAAAATCAGCACAGATTATTTCCATTCTCTTTCATCCTCTGCTGATGCCTTCCCTGGGATTTCTTATACTTTTCAATTCCGGAACCTATCTATCCTATCTTCCTGCAGAATATAAAAAGATGATCCTTTTGATAGTTATTCTCTGTACATTGGTTATCCCAATCAGCATGATACCATTTTTTTTGTATCAAAAGATCATTTTTTCTGTACAGATGTCAGAAAGACGTGAAAGATTTGTTCCCCTTATCCTCAGTTTTTTACTTTTCCTTTTTTGCTATTATCTGCTTATGCGCTTACAGATACCCCCGCCATACAAAGCATTCTCCCTGGGATGTATGGTATCTGTACTGGCAGCTTTTATCATCACCTCAAAGTGGAAGATCAGTGCACATATGATCGGGAATGGTGGCATCACAGGATTAATAACCTACCTTATTTTCTATTTACAGATAAACCTTGAAATTTATCTTATCATCATTATTGTAGTTGCAGGACTTACTGGTGCGGCACGAATGATTCTGGATGCACACAAGCCCTCTGAAATTTACAGTGGATTCATCGTCGGATTTACTGTCATTTCCCTGATTATGTTGATGTATTAATAATCCACATTAGACATGGCTTGCTGAAGTAAAAATTTTATATCAAAACGACCGATATTTTCTTTTTTTTGACATTAATGTTTGGGGAGTTATTTTAGTGATCCAGTCATTTAAAGTGACTGGATCATTGGCGAAGCTGTATCCGGTTATGAAGTTTTTCTGTTAGGATCCAGTCACTATAAATGACTGGATCATTAGCGAAGCTGTACCCCATTCAAAAAATTTTCCGGGATTGCAAAACAACTAACCATGCTTGATTCTTTCAATCAAGGATGGTAATCCCTCCAGGGCTTTATCCAGTAAATCATGTTTTTTGTTAAACAGCATATCAGGCACGAATTTATCTAAGCGGGAAATCGCTTCTTCAAGATTAAAATGCTTTTGCCGGACAGACTGGAATAAACCCTGTCTTTCCATGTAAAGAGCAAGATATTCCTGTTCCGTCTGTCCAGGAGTTGGGATAAGCATGGCACTTTTCCCAATAGTTAAAAGATCCATGATTGAAGTATAACCGGAACGGCAGAAGATATATTTTGAGAACTTTAAAACAGATCCCAATTCATCACCCGCCAGGCAGGATACCCGGGTAATTGATGAAGTAAGGGTTTCTGATATTTTTTTACCCGGCAGGCCACAAATGATGATGGCGTTGCGATGATTTTCCACCAGCTGTTCCGTAATTATTTTTTCCAATAGTGATCTTTGAGGTTCAGGGCCGGATAAAACAGCTGCAATTTCGAATCCTTTTTTAGAAAGATATGGAATATCGGATCGCCGGAATTTTGAAAGTGGACCAATAAATAGTGCATTATCAGGTAATTTATATTTGTGGGCAAGATCTCCGCTAAGGTTGGGATATCCGGGGAAATCCGGTATCCAGCACTGGGAAAACTTTTTTAATGCCTTAAGATTAATCCTGTATATGATATACTGTAATGGTTTTAACAGGCGGGGAAGCCTGAAACTTAGTTGATGCGTGATAATAATTGAAGGTATAAGTGAACTCCACAAGCCATAACGTGTATCAGAAATAACAAGATCAATATTATATTCACGGATAATTTGCTGAAGAAACCTGTTTTCACGAATCACCCAGGCAAAAAAAATTGGTAATAATAAAACTATCATAATCCATGCCCGGCATTTTAAAGAATACCTGATCTGGAATGAGGGGAGATGAACATATTTCAAGTTTGGAAATTCTGCTTTCAGGAATTCCATTGAAGCCCCCTCTCCACCAATGATTACTTCGTACTTACGGTCAAGAAGACAGCTGATCAGATAGACATCCCTGCTTGCGTGTCCTAATCCCCAGTTAAGGGGGCAAATCAAAATACGATAATTATTAATCAATGGGTTAAAACTTTATGCTGAGATCTGTGTCCTTATACCCAGTTCTTCTATCCTGTCAGCAATGTTTTTCAACTCCTGATAAGAAATTCTATCCAGGCCTTCAATGGGAGTTCCACGTGCGAATGTATAAACCATGACCATCTCGGGGTATATATCCTGGTAAAGTTTTAATAGTTCAGAAATTTCTTTCTCAGTTGTATTATCTATCCATTTACCCTGATAACTACCCCTGATGAAGAGTGTCTGGACAATCAGCTTGCCATTAAAACTTTTTAAATTATGGATAATATCTGAAAGCCTGATACTTTCAGGAGGATGATTCAGCACCCTGAATGTTTCTTCGTACCCGGTATCCAGTTTAAGGACATTCTGGTCAACTTTCAGAAGGGCGTGACTGATATTTTTCCTATCTGCAAGGGATCCATTTGATAAAACAACAATTTTGCTCACGGGCGATATATTGTTACGCAGGCTAATACTATCATCAACAATACCCTCAAAGTCGGGATGAAGAGTTGGTTCACCATTTCCTGCAAAGGTGATAGAATCCGGCGGAATACCTTTTTCTGACAGTTCTTGTAGCCGGACTTCCAGAGCTGACCTGACATCGGATCTGGTTGGGTAATCCGATTTTGTAAGATCCCTGCTGCCGGTCCAGCCACATTCACAGTAAATACAGTTAAAAGTACATACCTTCCTGCATGATGGAAGAAGATTAATACCCAGTGATGATCCAAGCCTGCGGCTGGTTACAGGTCCGAAAATTACCTCGTCGAAAAGGAATGTCATGTTGAAATATTTTCAAAGGTGCTAAAATACTAAAATCCGGCATTTCCTAACCTGAAATGATTATCATCACATAGTAAATGGAAGATCCACAGAGTGAACAGAGTGAATCTCTGTTACCTCCCTGTCTGCCGAAGTGGGACTGCAACCCGTCTGACAGGACATGCAGGGGAGGTATAGATGAATATATTCTTTTATCAAATAAGTGCTTTAAGCTCACTTTTTTCTGTCAGTTTCATTTCACTGAAATCGATATTGGTAATAAGGTTTATTCCCGGAGCTTTTCCTGGCTCCAAACTGCCGAGATATTTATCCATTTTTAATGCGCGGGCAGGATTAATTGTACATGAACGCAACAGTTCATTGATCGATAACGAAGGAATCTTGGACTGCAGGATGATCAATTCAGAAATGATTGGATAATGTGTATGAAAACCTGATCCATATGAACTGAACAGAATATGGTTAGATATTTTTTTAAGGATATCTTTTGAAAGTGTCATTAATCCGGTCCTTTGAAAGTCCTCTATGGATAATAAATAAAAAATATCAGATTTTAACTCGAGAATGAATCCGGATAGATCAGTAACAGGAAATATAATGGGGCTGTTGAAAGAATTTAAGGCTGCATCAGCTGATTTTCCTGTTATGCGTGCAAGTGATTCTGAAAAATCAATTAACAACGATTCTGAAGAGACACTCTTATCCTGACACTTCAATATAACCGGATTATAGTGAGTAACAGTAAATTCTGCAACAAGGGTTGCGATTTCCTTATCACTGCACGAGTCAAATGGTATCAGGGAACACATGAGGTTATACTCATTCCATCCGGTCATTATAACTTCAACGGCATGATTGAATATTTCAAAACTATCTGCTCCCTTCTGCTGGCATACTTCAATAAAGCTGTGATATTTAAGTTTTCCTGCCGACTTATTTGAAAAGAAATGATGATTGGAAGATACGCTACCAAGGCCACAAATTCCTGAATTTTTTAATATTCTTTCAAGTTCCCTGAACCGAGAATGAATACCCAGGTCATCCCTGACTTCAGAATATTCGGTATCAATAGAAAATTCAGGCTGATGAGGATCTTTTCTTGGTATATCAATAATGAATGGTTCAATTCGGCAGTATGGGTTGATAAATCCGGGAACAAGAAGACCATTATAAAATTCCAGGTTTGCGGACTCTTTAAGATTCCCACCTGTATCAATCAAAGAGCTAATCCTGCCGGAATCATCAAATTCAATAATTCCATTTTTCAAGGGTGGGGATGAGACAGGAATTATATAATTTGCAGATACCCTTCTCATCCTCGATTTATCATATTAGACAGACCGGGCCTCATTCACTACTCTGGATTGAATCCTGCATTTTGCTGAGCCGCATGATTACTTCATCATATATTTCCATCATATTTTCCGGATATTTTGAATAATAAGAAAGCGTACTGTCAAAAGACGCTTTATCAATATGATGCTTCAGGAAAATACCGGAATGTATATCGATTGAATCATAACGGTTAGCAATATCACGAAATTCTGTAGTGGTTTGAATGGCAAAGGTGAGATGAATATCCACCAGCACTGAAATTAGCTGATCCTTTGAGAGAAGATATTTAGCTTGAGGTTTCTTGTCCGTGTTGCAACTCAGCAGGATAAATAAAACAAGAAGAACAACAAATTTGTGCATTTTGATCTGATACTTTAATTACCTTTTTATATCACTAAAACGGTATCCGATCATGATTTCATGTGTGCCGGAGTTATATTTTCTGAGATCAGTTATGGTGAAATCATAGGAATATCCGATATGGATCTTATTATCATAGGCATAACCGATAAGCAAAGATAATGCATCTCTTGTTCTCACAGAAAGTCCCAGCCATACCATATCCTGGTAAATTACTCTTGTGTTAAGATCAAGCTGTATCTGAACGGGTGCAGTACCTTTAAGGATTAAGGAAGGTTCGATCTTAAAGTCGTTATTAATAACAAAAAGGTATCCTCCGGTCAGATAAAAGTGAGCCTTCAGTTTATTCAATCCGGTTTTTTGTTCGTACAGCTTAACTTTTGTATTGATCAATTGTGATGTTGAGAATCCGGCCCAATAATTTTCGGTGTACATAAAAACACCAAAGTTTGCATCGGGCACAATACTTGAATAAATCGCTTCTTCTAGGGCCTGGTCGGAGGGATCTTTCAGGTTGATCTGTGTACCGTCTACCCTGTACTGCATGATTCCTACGGATACTCCCATAGACAGCCTGATATCACCTGTAATACCTACATTATAAGCATAGGCACCGGTTGCTCCTGCCTTGGTGGTAGGGCCGGTCACATCATAGTATATATAACCCCCGTAACCCATTGGCAAATTCCCATGGGGTCCATAGTAACTGATGGAATTTGTTATTGGAGGATCAGAAATGCCCACCCATTGGAATCTGTGGTTCGAACGGATCTGAAAAAACGGATCGATACCGGCGACCGCAGGATTATAGAGGAATTTATTAAACATATACTGTGTATACATCGGCGACTGTTGTGCTCTTGCCATATATGGCAGAAGAACAAATCCTGCTATGATTATAATGATCGTCTTCTTCATTTTATCTCACAATAGTCACATGTCCTGTTATTGGTTTGGATCCGTCATTCAGGTGAATGATATAATAATATGTGCCGATGGCCACATCCTTGCCTTTATATGTACCATCCCATCTCTTGTCATCTCCATAGCCTTTGGAGCTGAATACCTGGGATCCCCATCTGTTGTAAACTTCAACAGTGATATTTGGATAATACTGGACATTATCAATATCCCAGAAATCGTTAACACCATCGCCGTTTGGGGTGAAACCGTTATAGATAATCAGATTCCCTGCGGTAGTGATGAATACAGAATCACTCTCAGAGCATCCGTATGTACTGATCCCTGTGACATGGTAAACCATATATTCAGAAACCAGTAATGATGGTGTTGAACTTGCAGGATCATCAAGACCTTCCTGCGGGGTCCAGGAGTATGTATCGAATGGTCCGCCGGAGGCATTCAGCTGAATGGTTTGACCGATAGCGACGGTTGTATCATTTCCGGCATCAATACCCAGCAGAGGATATACACCTATGACAAGTGTATCCCTGTCGTAACATCCTCCCGGTTCGGTAACTGTCAACACATAGGTGATATCTGAAGTAATTGTTGCAACAGGATTAGCAATAATGGGACTGCTGAGACCGGTTTCAGGTTGCCAGAAATAATTTGTTCCCCCTGAACCGTTTAAAATAATCTGTGTGCCCTGGCAGACAGATGTATCACTACCTGCATTTGCCGTAATTGAAACATTGGCAACCAAAATGAAAGTATCCTGCCATATACAGTTCTGGGCATCTGTGATGGTTAATAAATAGGTTCCTTCATCGATGTTTAACAGGTCTCTTGTTGTGGAATCATTTGACCACAGGTAGGAGTAACCGGGAGTGCCTCCTGACACATCCAGAATAATGGATCCATCGTTTGAATAACGGTTACACGTTGGATTTGTAAGTGAAGGTGTAACAATCAGTTCAGGAGGTTGAATGATGTTCACTGTATCCTTGAAGATCCTGTGATCTTCATCGGTTGCGTATATGGGATACTTTGCTGCAGGGAGATTTGTAAAAATACCATCAGTAAAGAAAGTTGTGCCTCCATCGATTGAATACTGTACTGTTCCTGTTCCGTTTATTGAGATGAGTGTAATGGTTCCGGAATTTTGTCCATAGCAGTCAATGAAAGAATAGCTGACATCGATTTCAAGTAATGGAACAGCATCGAGTGTAACGGTTTCCTGGAACATACAACCGTTATCATCCCTTACCACCACAGGGTAATCTCCCGGCCACAGGTTAAGGAAAGCAGTATCAGGCTGATATGGTCCGGTGGGACCGCTGACGGAATATTCCAGATTCCCTGTTCCTCCGGAGGCGGAAACATGTATTGATCCGGGCTCTCCATTGATGGATTGGATCATGGATATATCTGCAGTAATAAGCACAGGCTGGCTGATTGTCAGCACATTACTTTTAGCATAGCAACCGGTTGTATCACTTGCTATCACTGAATAATCTCCAACAGGCAGATTATTGAAATCACCTGATGACTGCCAAATGATGGAGTCAAGTGAATAATTAAGAAGGCCCCGTCCGCCAGAAGCTGAGACACTTACTGAACCTGTGCTGTCGCCATAGCATGTTGACACATCTGTTGCTAACTCTGTATCTATTGTTATTCCGGGGGGATCGGCAAGTGTTACAGTATCTCCCTGAACCACACATCCTCCGGAATCTTGCACAACGATATAGTAAGTTGAAGGAGATAATCCGGTAACAAGAGCAGATGTATCATAATCAACTCCGTCATTAACCGAGTAGTTATAGGGAATATATCCTCCGGATGGATAGATATGAATCTGACCGTCATTCCTGCCAAAGCAGGTAATCTCACTCCAGGTGACGGAATCGATCAGCAATTGTTCCGGTTCATCAACAACAAGATCAGGAGTTGTATAGGAGGGACAACCGTTTACATCATCGATTGTTACTGTATATACACCCGGTGCAAGATTGTTAAAGAGACCTGTTCCGTTACTGATAACTCCCGGCATAAGGGTGTAGGTATAGGGTGCAGTTCCGCCGGAGCCTGCAAGCGATATGATACCATCGACATCTCCCTTACAGGTGACAGGATTTACAAATACAGACGAAGTTGCAATAGTATCCGGCTGATTAATTTTAATAATTGTATCACGTGTACAATCGTTTCCATCCTTGATGGTAATTGTATAACTGCCTGCAGGAAGGTTGGAGTAAGATGCGATGGCCCCATAAGGCTCGCCATCCATGGAATATTCGAGGGCACCTGTGCCACCGGAGGCAGTCAGGTCAATACTGCCGGTACTGTCACCATAACATCCGGTAATATGAGTAAGGGTAACAATATCTACAACAATGGGTGGCGGACTGAGAATGGTAACATTTGTGTCTTTCAAACAGGTATTGGCATCAGTGATTTCAATCAGGTGTGGCCCGGCACTCGCATTAAAAAATTCACCGGATGTATTACTTTCAGATCCATCAAGCGTATAGGTGATGGGTGTAACTCCTCCTGTGGCCTCAATGCCAATATAACCCTCTTTACTGTAAGAACAGGAAGTAATATCAATTTGTCCGTATGATGTGATCAGGATTTCTGCAGGCTGTCCAATAACGAGTTTGCTGCCCTGCTCCTTACATCCTTTGGCATCCTCGACGAAGACATAATAATCTCCTGCGGGGAGGTTACTGAAATAACTGGATGCAACATATGTATAACCACTGTCGATAGAATAAGTCAGGGGACTTGTTCCACCTGTTGCGGTAATTGAAATATACGCATTACTGTCGCCGAAGCACTTATTATTGGAATCATCTCTGGTTTCACTGACAATTCGCAGATCGTAAGGTTGTTTAATCGAAATGGTATCGGATACAGTACAAAGATTTGTATCCTGGATATAAATAGTGTATTTAGCAGGCGGCAGATTGCTGAATACACTGTCTGTTTGCCAGAGATCACTTAGTTTTCGACGATATTTATACGGAGAAGTACCTCCTGTAGCATGTGCAGTGATTGTACCGTTATTATCATTGAAACAGGAAATATCTGTTTTTGATAATGAAACCTGCAGGAGTGCGGGTTGGGTGATTGTATCAAGAGGAGTATAATTTTTTGAACATCCATTTTTGTCGATGATTGAAAGGTTATATTCACCCGCGATTAACCCGTTAATGTCTTCACTACCTGATGTATATCCGCCTGGTCCGGTCCATGAGTATGTGAAGGGAGCAGTTCCGCCTGAAACAGTAATATCTATTTTTCCGTCACTATCACCATAACAGTTAAGAGCAAGCTTGGATGTGGGATCAACAGTCACATTAATTGCTGATGGTTCATTTATGGTCTGGGTTGGAATAGTGGCAACACAACCATTTGAATCTGTAACAACAAGATCATAATCTCCCGCGTCG